>NZ_LROR01000036.1:0-130297 GCF_001675205.1 Clostridium coskatii
TGAGCCAGGCTGAAAGCTTAAAAAGCAGACACAACAAGCGTTGGCTGAAAGGAGTGAAAGCAGTGCCTTGGGACATCAGACTCTGCTGATATCATACCATAGGATAACCTTTATTGAATATATAAATGTTAATTGTATAGATGGAAATAGGATGAGGAAGAATCCCTCAAAGATGTCTCCTATCTCTATACTATAAAAAAGATAAGTTTACAACCAAATTTTCTTGGCTATAAACTTATTATACGAGGAGTGATATAAATGAGTAAGATAGAGATTTTTGATCCAGCTATGTGCTGCTCAACAGGTGTTTGTGGACCAAGTATAAATAAAGAACTTTTAAGAGTTGCTGCAGTTATAAATAACATGGTTAAAAAAGGTGCTAATGTAGTAAGGCATAATCTTTCAAGTGAGCCGCAGGCATTTATAGACAACAAGAAAATCAATGAATATTTAAACTCAAAGGGTGCTGATATACTTCCAATAACCCTTGTTGATGGCGAAGTTAAAAAAATTAAGGAATATCCAACAAATGAGGAATTTGCGGAATGGTCAGGACTGTCTAAGAAAGAAATATCTAATGTAACAATAAAAAAACCTACTAAAAGTTGTGGCTGTAACCATAAAGGCTGCTAGAAAGAAGGAAGGGATTAACCCGTGATAAGGGCTTTTGAGTTGAATTATATACATTTAACCAAATATATATTTTTTACAGGGAAAGGCGGCGTGGGAAAGACGTCAGCAGCATGTGCAGTTGCAGTTAACTTAGCAGATCAAGGTAAAAAAATCATGCTTGTAAGCACAGATCCAGCTTCAAATCTGCAAGATGTATTTAACACAGAATTAAATAATAAGGGAACTGTTATTAAGGAAGTACCAAATTTAGTAGTATCAAATTTTAATCCAGAAGATGCTGCTAAAGAATATAGAGAAAGTGTTATTTCACCCTATAGAGGGAAGCTTCCAGATACAGTAATAAAAAATATGGAAGAGCAGCTATCAGGTTCTTGTACTGTAGAAATTGCAGCTTTTAATGAATTTTCTAATTTTATAACTGATGAAAAAATACAAAAACAATTTGATCACATTATATTTGATACTGCACCAACAGGTCATACACTGCGAATGCTGCAGTTGCCGTCAGCCTGGAGCAATTTTATAAGTGAAAACACCCATGGAGCATCTTGTCTTGGACAATTAGCAGGACTTGAAAGCAAAAAGGAAGTATATAAAAATGCTGTAAAAACTTTAGCAGATGGGAAAAAAACTACCCTTATACTTGTATCGAGGCCTCAAAATACACCTTTAAAGGAAGCAGAAAGAGCATCTAAGGAATTACGGGATATAGGAATAAATAATCAGACATTGATTATAAATGGAGTTCTAAAAAACCATGATGACGATCTTTCAAATGCAATTTATGAAAAGCAGCAAAGTTCTTTAAAGTATATATCAGAATATCTAAAAAAACTAGAGACTTATGAGATTCCACTAAGACCTTATAATGTAACAGGACTTAAAAATGTAAGAGCTTTTTTAAAGGAAGATAATATTGAATATAGTAATGAAACTTTAAATGATAAAAAGATATCTAAATTAAAGGATGTTATTGATGATTTATACAATAGGGATAAAAAAGTAATTTTCGCAATGGGAAAAGGCGGTGTTGGTAAAACTACTGTAGCAGCAGCTATTGCTTTAGGAATTGCCAGAAAAGGTAAAAAGGTACATTTAACTACTACAGATCCAGCAGCACATCTAAAATTTGTCTTAGATGATAGCTTTGGTATCACTTTAAGTCATGTTGATGAAAAGAAGGAACTAGAAAAGTATAAAGAAGAAGTTTTGAGTAAAGCTAGAGAAACTATGGGTGAAGAAGATATAGCTTATGTAGAAGAGGATTTAAGGTCTCCATGCACTCAGGAAATAGCTGTATTTAGAGCTTTTGCAGAAATAGTTGAAAAATCTGAAGAAGAAATAGTAGTTATTGACACTGCACCAACAGGTCATACATTACTATTACTGGATTCTACGCAAAACTATAATAGAGAAATAAAAAGATCACAAGGTGACATACCAAAGTCAGTTAAAAAACTTTTACCAAAGCTTAGAAATGCCGATGAAACAGAGGTTATTATTGTAACTTTAGCTGAAGCTACACCTGTATATGAAGCTGTGAGATTAGAGAGGGATTTAAAGAGAGCAGGAATTAGTAGTAAGTGGTGGATTATAAATTCAAGTTTGTTTGCTACTAATACTACGAACAATATCCTTAAGGTAAAAGCAAACAGTGAGATATCCTGGATAAATAAAGTAAGTGAAATTTCTAAAGGAAATTTTGCAGTTATCGAATGGAAACCAGAAGAAGTAAAAGGTGATAAGTTATTAGATCTGATTAAATAAAGACTAAGTTTGATAAAGATATATACATTCTCAATGAGATATTAAAGGGTATTAATAATTGGGGAAATTTAGGAGGAACTATTATGAGTAATCAATCATCAAGATTATCATTGCTTGATCGTTATTTAACATTGTGGATTTTTATAGCAATGGCTCTGGGAATATTTTTAGGTTGGGCTTTGCCTGGTTTATCTAGTACACTGTCAAATTTATCAGTTGGAACAACATCTATTCCCATAGCTATAGGCCTTATAGTTATGATGTATCCACCACTTGCTAAAGTTAACTATAAGGAACTTGGAAAGGTTTTTCGTAATCCAAAAGTGTTAACTCTTTCATTAGTTCAAAACTGGATTATAGGACCTATTTTAATGTTTACTTTAGCAGTTATATTTCTTAGAAATTATCCGCATTTTATGGTAGGGTTAATTCTCATAGGACTTGCAAGATGTATTGCTATGGTAATTGTATGGAACAGTCTTGCAGATGGTGACAGCGAATATGCAGCAGCGCTAGTTGCATTTAACTCTATATTTCAGGTAGTATTTTATTCTATATTTGCTTATATATTTATTACTGTGCTGCCAAAGGCAATAGGCCTACAAGGTATGCAGGTTCATGTATCTATGGGTGAGGTGGCTTCTTCTGTAGCAATTTATTTAGGCATTCCCTTTATTGGAGGTATGCTTACAAGGTTACTTTTGGAGCCTAAGAAAGGGACAGAATGGTACACTAAAACTTTTGTACCTATGATAAGTCCTTTAGCACTAATAGCATTATTATTTACTATAGTTATAATGTTTATGTTTAAAGGAAAATACATTATTGAGCTCCCAATGGATGTTGTAAGAATTGCTGTTCCTTTGATTATATATTTTATAATTATGTTCTCTGCATCTTTCTTTATAAGTTATAAGTCAAAAATAGACTATCATAAAACAGTTAGTTTGTCATTTACAGCTGCAAGTAATAATTTTGAGCTGGCAATTGCAGTAGCAGTAGCAGTTTTTGGCATTCAGTCTCAGGAAGCTTTTACTGCTGTTATAGGGCCACTAATTGAAGTACCTGTTATGATTGGACTTGTTAATGTAGCTTTATTGTGGGGAAGAAAGTATTTTGGTTTAAAACAGGAAAAGTAAATATGTTTAATACATTAGTGTTTAAAAGATTTAAAAAAATTTAAGAGTATAAGTAAGAAAAAATAGAATTTCATAGATAAACATAGTTCAAAAGGGTTAGTTTAATACATATTAAACTAACCCTTTTGAATTGAGTATTTAGCTTAACTAAAAAATTTGTAAATTGAACCTTTTGGGGGCAACATGTGTCTTATATGTTGAAGGATGCTGTACTAAAAAGTATTTAAGAAAAACAAAAGTTCATATTTTAAAATAAAAGGAGAAGAAAGATGAAGATTAAATTTGATAAAACTAGGTTATTAAAGGCTGTAATATGGATTTTATTTATAGCATATATTGCTGCTTTGTTTAAAATTTTAATATTTAGATATCTTTCAATAAGTCAATTATTCAGTGGAAGTTATGGAAAAATGAGGTCAATTAATTTAATTCCGTTTAAAACAGTTATTCAAGATCTTGTTAATAGTAGAAAAATGGGATATATGAGTGCTATATCTAATACTTTTGGCAATATAATAATATTTATACCATTTGGTTATTTTATACCTTCTTTAAATGAAAAATATTCAAAGTTTAGAAATGTATTAATATCTACAGCCTGTTTTAGCTTATTTTTTGAAATTTCTCAGTATATTTTAGGTGCTGGAAGTAGTGATATTGATGATGTTATTTTGAATACTATTGGAGGAATTATAGGATGTATTTTATATAAATACATTAATAAGCTGATACCAAAAAGAAATATTTTTTATGTGAGCATAATAATAATGACTTTTATATTCTTTATTGGTGGAGGTATTGTTGCTGTAGATCAATTTGGGACATACCTAGGAATTAGTAAATTGCATGAACAAGTTATTGGTGGAGAAAATGTTCCAAAAGGTAAGGCTGATATATTTGGAAAATTGGTGAATGGTAGAAGTGATCTAATTACTGTAAACAAAATTATTAGAAATAATAAGAACGAAAGTACTGCAGTAAGTTCTAATGATACTAAAAATGCTAATGAAGATAATGTTCAAGTAATGTTAAGTAAATCTACTAAGGTTTATTTGGAAAAAGGTGTTTTAAAGAAAAAATTTTTAAAAGGATATAGTTTAACTGTTACCTACAGTAAAATCCCTACTGAGAATATAAGTAAGTTATCCTCTGGTACAAAAATATCTGTATGGGGAAAATATGATAAAGGGAAATTTATTGCAAATGTAATTAGTATTCTCGATGAATCTAGGGAACAGCAAAAATTCTGAACCTTTTTTGTATATGATGTCTCTTAAATAATAGAGTTCTAAAAAATAAAAGGGGGATTAAAAAAGAGAACTTTAAAAATGAAAATGGTTTTACTATATTTAACAACTATGAAATGAGCCAGCGTAAGGATTCTTCATCGATTTGCAAAATTATACTTATTATAAATTATCAAATGTAGTAGGTACTTAGTATAAAGAATTTATGTGACAATTAAAAGTATCAGATAATTAGATGATAGTATAATTAGAAGTGATATAATAGTAGGTGTAATTTAACATTATTTATATAAGGTTTATCCGTTTTTAATTGGGGGGAATTTATGTGGTTAAATCAAAAGTGTTTATACCGGTTTTAATTTCAATTATACTTGCAACCGCAGGTTCTGGATATTATATGCAAAAGGTAAAAGCTAGTGATGCAGCGGAAAATATAAAACAATGGACAGAACAAAAGGATGTTAGTACAGAAAAAGTGTGGAAATTAACTTTTAAGCAGGGTTTGTTAGTTGATTGGCCATCTTTGGACAAGGCTATTACTGTAACAGATTCAACGGGTAAGATAATTAATGTGAGAATGGATGAAGCAAACTATGGTAACAGTATTTTAATATATCCTCCTGAGGATGGATATAAGACAGGAGAAACCTATTATTTGAATGTTTCTAAAGACTTGAAATTTTGTACTAAAACAGATTCATCTGCAAGTAACCTGAAGCAGCCAATTACTATGAAATTTACAATTAATGGCATTAAAACAATAGATATAGGTAAAGATAGTTTAGTAAGTGTATCAAATAATAAGTTTGCATTTGATTTAATGAATCAATTGACAAGTAAGGACAAGGATAAAAATATAATAATATCGCCCTTAAGCATAGGAACCATATTAGCTGAGACACAAAATGGAGCGGCAGGAGATACAAAAAATGAAATATTAAAGTCTATAGGATTAAGTAATGCAGATGATAAAACTATAAATGAACAATACTATAGTTTATTGGATTATTACAATAATTTGAAATCAACAAAGCTAAAAACAGCGGATTCCATATGGGTTGATAAAGACACAATTTTAAATAAGCAATTTGCTGATACTTCACGAAAATATTATAATTCAGAAGTAAGCACGTTAGACTTCAAAGATAATAATTCAGTAGATATTATCAATAATTGGGTAGATAAAAGTACAGATGGACAAGTAAAAAAGATAATAGATAATATTAATGCAGACGATGTGGCAATTTTGATCAATTCTGTAAACTTTAAAGGAACCTGGTTAGATGAATTCCCTAAAGATAATACAAAACCAGAAGAATTTAATTTATCTAGCGGCCAAAAAATAAAAGTAGATAATATGGAAGATACACGTGTAAGTAGTTATTTAAAAGAAGATAATTTTGCAGCTGTGAAAATTCCATACTATGATGGGTTAGAAATGGATTTGTTTTTACCGGATAAGGGAGTAGATATAAATAATTTTGTATCAAGCTTTAGTAAAAGCAATATGGACAAATGGATGAATGACTTCTATGATGCAAGAGTTACCATGAAAATACCTAAATTCAAGCTGGAATATGAAGAAGACAACATGGTTGATATACTTAAGAAGTTAGGTATAGTTACAGCTTTTGATGTAAATAAAGCTGATTTTAGTGGAATTTCGCAGCAAAAGCCGCTATTTATAAGTAAAATTACACATAAAACTTCTATCAATGTAGATGAAAAGGGAACAGCAGCAGCAGCAGTAACTGCTTTAGAAATGACTGGATCATCAATGCCGCCAGAATACAAGAATGTTGATTTTACTATTGATAGACCTTTTGTTTTTGCAATAAGAGATTGTAACACCGGGGTAATAGTATTTATGGGAAAAGTTGAAAATCCACAAAAATAGTTAAAATATATAATATATAAAAGAAGTAAGTTCGAAAGAGCTTGCTTTTTTTTCGTAGACAACTTATACATTACAAGTTGTTTTAGAAATTTTTTTAAATTTGTGTAATGAAATTAGGGTTTATACGTATTAACATATGATGAATTACTTAGCTAGGTAAAAAAATCAGAGAAAGGGGTGGTTTTAAAATATATGGAACAAACTACATTAATTAATGCTTTAGATGAAAAAAAATCTAGAGATAAAGATTTTACTTATATTTTTGAAACCTACTATAAGAGAATTTACAACTATATATATTACCGGATTAATTGTAATGAAGAAGCAGAAGACTTGGCAAGTGAGATATTTGAAAAAGCAATGATTAAAATCAACACGTATAGTGAAGATAAATCTCCTTTTGAAGTATGGCTTTTTGCTATAGCAAGAAACGTGATAAATGATTATTTTAGAAAATTAAAAAAGCATAAAGTGTTTTCTATGGATAAATTGCAAAAGGTAATATCCACGGAAAAGAATCCGGAAGATGTATTTGTAAAATCAGAGACTAATGATGAACTTTTAAAAGCACTAAATATTTTAAATACAAAAGAACGAAATATTATAGCATTTAAATTTGGAGCAAATTTAAAAAATAAAGAAATTGCAGAAATTATTGGTATTACAGAAAGTAATGTGGGGGTAATACTTTATAGGACAATGAAAAAGTTAAAAAAAGAATTGGAAAGAGAGGTATAGATATGAACAAAAAAAATATTGAGGATAAATTTTCTGTGAATATGGATGCTTATCTTAATGGTATACAAAATGTTGATGAATCAAACAGCGAAGAATTCAATAAACTTTTAGAGATCGGTAAAACTTTAGCAAATAAAGATTTTAGTGAAAATAGTAATAAAGAAGCTGTTTTTAATAAAACATTAAAAAATATAAATGAGCATAAAGGAGATAATATTATGAAAAAATCAAATAGAATAAAAAAGACAGTTGCTGCAGCAGCAGTATTTTTAGTAGTAGGTGGTGTGTTTACCCAGACTTCTTTTGCTAAAGGTTTAGCAGAAAAAGTAATAAATAGAATATCTCTTGGTCATATAACAGCAGAACAAATACAAGAACCTTCACAAGTGGTAATTCCAACTGATTTAAAAGGCAAAATCTTTGATAAAAATAAAAATCCTGTAACAGTAGTTACAAAAAATACTGGAAAATTATATACAAAATCAGGTGAAGAAATTGCTACAATTTTAAATGGAAAGATAGTAACAGTAAGTGAGGCAAAAGCTGAAGATGAAAAAATTCAGAACAATATGTTAATAGTTAAAAATCCTAGCAGTTTAAATAAATATACTTGTTTTGATGTTAAGCTGCCTTCCTATTTGCCAGAAGGTTATAAATTTGATAGAGCAGAATTTTATAAAGATAATGATGGAAGCGTAAGTAAAGAATATATTGATTTATATTTTACTAATGCAAAAACAGGAAAATATATTTCCATGAATCAAAGATTTGCTAGTAAAAAAACTAAGTATGAAGATGGAACAGATGGAAAAATGGAAAAAGTAAAAGTTAATGGAAAAGACGCAATATTGTTTGATAACAGAAACATGGACTGGGAGAATAATGGGGTACTTTATAGTTTATCAGGTAGAGGAGCATTTGGGAAAACTGAATTAATAAAAATTGCAGATTCTATTAAATAAACAAGATGATTGAGTACTAAAGGCACTAAGAATACCGTTAATAAAGTTCAGATGGAGAAAATCATCCTTAGAAACAAACTCCATCTGAACCTAAGAATCACTTGATAAGAATAAGCATAATACTGAAGTAGTTTAGTATTATGCTTATAATATTTTTTAATAGGATGATAAAAATCAATTTTTAAATTAATTATAGCATTTTTAATTGAACCTTTTTGGTATAAGATGTGTCTTACATAGTAGAGTTAACAAAATAATCAAAAGTTGTGGAGGCATATAAATTGAAAAAGTTAGTTATAGTACCACTATTGTTGATAGTTGCAGTAATAATTTACTCAGTATGCAATTTAAATCAAGCTAAAAGTGATCATGTGTACTCAAATAATCAAAATTCAAATGAATTTTTAATTTTAGCAAATAAAAATCATCCTCTATCATCAAGTTATATACCTGAGAATTTAACAATTCCTAATGTGGAATTTTCACCAAATGCATCTCATGAAGAAAAGATGATGCAAGGTGGAGCATCAAGTGAATTGGAGAATTTATTCAAGTATGCTCATAAAAAAGGTATAAATTTATATGGAGTATCAGCCTATAGATCTTATAAGTCACAAAAACAAGTATATGATGAGAGAGTTCGAAGGGTAGGCAAAAAGCAAGCTGATGAATATGTAGCATATCCTGGTACAAGTGAACATCAAACAGGTCTTGCCATAGATGTTACAAATGAAGCTGGTTTCAAAGGCATGTTAACAGTAGATTTTGGACAAACAAGAGAGGGAAAGTGGTTAAAGGCTAATGCCTATAGATTCGGATTTATTATGAGATACCCAAAAGAAAAAGAGTCTATAACAGGTTATAGTTATGAGTCCTGGCATATTCGTTATGTTGGAGTAAAAGTAGCAAAGGAAATATATGGCAAGAATATAGTGCTGGAGGAGTACTTAGGTGAAAAATAAACAGAGTTCTTGGAATCATATGGAGTTTTAACTCCATATGATGCTTAGAAATCGTTATCCAGAGACGTAGATGCTCTTTACTCCTAGGAGTATTAGAGCAAGTAGTTATCGGATAAATTTGATATAATTGATGAATCTAGCAAATAATTATTTTAATCAGTATGTCATCAATAAAAATTGCATAATTTGTTAAATAAATAGATTTGTAAACCTAAGCATAATGCTGTAAAATTACAGTGTTATGCTTAGGATATTGCTTTTAAATAAAAGGTAGACACAAAAATTGGAATAATGTAAAATAAAGAAGAGAACTTTTCCTGAGATGTGTTGTAGAAATGATGTGTATTAATAATTTTGATACATACTTAAGTGGCGGATTTTAAAGACAATTCGTCACCCCTACCATACAAGCTGCCTGTAAGTATTAAGTGATACTTAATGACTTGCAGGTGGTTGTTGTTTTGGGTACTAAAAGGTGATATATTTTTATTGTGTATTATAATTAAAATGTGTACATGATAATATAACTTTTTATTTGAATTAACTATAATGTTAGAAGGTGCTATATGATTTTGAGCTGAATAAATAGTTAATATCCGTTCTTTTAGTTTATTTATTTTTTCAGTTTTATCAAGTAATAATTGTTTTAATTATCAGTTTTATTACACAAAATATAATGTAGCCTTTATCTATATAAGTTAATTAATATTAAAGACTATAAAGCCTTAATTTTTAAATTTTTATTGTAATTATAGAAGGGATGGGTATTATGGAAAATGATGCAGAAAAGGAAAATGAGAAGGAGGGAAAAAATAAGCGTAATAAAATTATCAAAGGTACTATCATTTCTATTTGCATTTTACTTATTATATATTTTGGGATGGCAGCGTACTTCACAAAGCATTTTTATTTTGGATCTGAAATTAATGGTGTGAATGTTTCAGGCAAAACTGCTGAGCAATTAAATACGGAATTGACATCTCAGATAAAATCATATAAGTTAAATTTAAAAGAGCGAGGTAGTAAAAGCGAACAAATTAGTGGATCTGACATTAAGTTAAAGTATAATTCAGATAATGAATTTAGGAAACTTAAGGATAAGCAAGGTAATTATAAATGGATTATAGCATTCTTAGATACAAATAATACTAAAATGACAGCTGCAGTTTCATATGATAATAAGCTATTGGAAGATAAAATAGATAAACTCTCTTGTCTTGATAGTAAAAATGTAATTGAACCTAAAAATCCTAGCTTCAAATACTCAGATAAAGGTTATAATATTGTAAGTGAAGTATATGGAAGTAAAGTAGATAAAACTGCATTATATAATAATGTAGTAAAGGCAATATCTAAAGGTGAAACTACGTTGGATTTAGAAGCAACGAATTGTTATGTAAATCCAAAGTATACTGTAAAATCACCAAAGACTACCCAAATTAGGGATCTTCTTAATAAATATGTATCTTCTAAAATTATCTATACGTTTGGAGATAAAAAGGAAACGGTAGATGGTTCTAAGATAAATAATTGGCTTACAGTTAATGATAATTTCGAAGTTGAATTTGACAAAGATAAAATAAAAAAGTATATGCTTGAGCTTTCAAAAACTTACGATACAATTGGAAAGACAAGAAGTTTTGTTACAACTTCAGGAAGAACAATAAGTGTTGGCGGCGGTGATTATGGTTGGGACATTGATTCTTCTAAGGAAACAGAAAATTTGATCACCTACATTAAACAAGGTGGAACTGTAAAAAAAGAACCAGCATATAGTCAAACTGCGGCATCTCGTGGAGCTAATGATATAGGAAATACCTATGTAGAAGTAGATTTGAGCGATCAACATTTATGGTTTTATAAAAATGGTTCGCTAGTAGTACAAGGGGATGTTGTTACAGGTAATGTAAGTCAGGGACATCCAACACCAGAAGGCGTTTATTGGGTGAAATATAAAGAAAGACATGCCACATTAAAAGGTGAAGGATACAGTTCACCAGTTGATTATTGGATGCCGTTTAATGGAGGTATTGGAATTCACGATGCAAGTTGGAGAAGTTCATTTGGTGGAAGTATATATATGTCAGATGGTTCACATGGTTGTGTAAACTCACCATATTATTTGGCAAGTACAATATACCAAAATATTGATAAAGGTACTCCAGTTGTTTGTTATTATTAGTATAATACTATACGATTTTAGGAATATGTTTGATTAAATAATAATCTATATGATTAACATAAGATGAATTAATTGAAAAGGTGATAATTAAAAAAGTTATCACCTTTTTTGATTTTTTGATATAATGTAGTTAAATAATTTTTGTTGTATTTTATCAAAATAAGCAGTATATAAGAATGTATCATATTTATCCGATTGCTACCATTGCTAACATCCCCATATTCCATCAAGGTGGGGGATAAGCACTGCTACGCACCTGGATAAGTTCTTCCCCTAAAGGATAACGTATTCTAAGTGCTAAAGACACTAAGAATACTGTTAATAAGGTTCAGCTGGAGAAAAGCCATCCTTATAAGCAAACTCCATCTGAACCTAAGAATCACTTTATATTAAAATATAAAGCTAATAATGTTTTAATGTCAATAAATTGAGCGGAATTGTAGAATTATATTACAGATGGGGGTATAGTATGCTTGTATCAATAAGAAAAAAAATCTACTCAATTTTCAATAAAAACAATAAGCCGTGGAAATACGAAAGTATAAGGATATGTTTAATATTTTTAGGGATTAGTTTACCTTGGGTTTACTTTTCTGATAGAATTGCAATTAAATTTGCCAGCAACGATAATATGTTCTTAGCTATGAGTACATACAAGGGATATCTATATGTTGCTGTAACTTCATTTGTTTTATATTTATTAATAAGTAACTTTTTAAAAAAAGTTGATTTAATGGAAAAGAAACTTAATGAAAGTTATAAAGAATTATTGTTACTTAATGATGAACTTAAAATATATGTGAAACAATTGGTTAATTCGAAGAAAGAACTAAGAATGCAATATGATAAAGTTAGTAAAAGTGAAAAGAAATTAAGTAAAAGTGAAGAAAAAAACAGGGCTATTATTAAGGCATTACCCGATGCATTATTTGTTGTTAATGATAAAGGGTATCTGATAGATTGTATGTCAAGTGATGAAAAATATGTGCTTATGCCAAAAAAAGATTTTATAGGAAAGAATATTTTAGAAATTTTTCCTAAAACGATGTCAGAAAAACTCTATGAAAAAATGCAGGTAGTGCTTAAAGAAGGAATATTGGATAGCTTTGAATATAAGGTGTGGATTCATAATAAGGAACATCACTTTGAAATTAGAATGGTAAAAAATAATGAAAAAGAAATACTTGCTATATCGAGAAATGTTACTGATGAAAGACGAAACGAAATGGAATTGAAATTAAGTGAAGCCACTTTTAGAAACCTCTTTGAAAACTCATCGGATGCTATATTTATAATTTCAGACGGAAAGATAGTTGATTGTAATCTAGCCATGATTAAAGCATTAGGATATGATTCAAAGACATTTATATTGGGCAAGGATCCACTTGAGTTTTATCCTGAAAAACAGCCAGATGGAGAAATAACTAGAGAAAAAGTTATTAGAATGCGTAAAAATACTATAGAAAAAGGAAAATGTAAATTTGAATGGTGGTATAAGAAGGCCGATGGAAATGTATTACCAGTAGAGGTTATGTTAACAACTATTTTTCTTAATGGAAAGAAAGTTTTTCATTCCTTATGGAGGGATATTAGAGATAGAAAGGAAATGGAACTTAAATTGGAATATTTGAGTTACCGTGATCAATTAACAGGGTTATATAATAGAAGGTTTTTTGAAGCAGAATTAAATAGACTAGATGTGGAAAGAAGTTTACCACTTACAATTGTTATGGGAGATGTAAATGGCTTAAAACTTGTGAATGATTCTCTTGGACATGTTATGGGAGATAAACTCCTTAAAAAGGTGACAGAAGTCATAAAAAAGGGATGCCGAAAAGAAGACATTGTTGCTAGATGGGGAGGGGATGAATTTGTAATCTTATTACCTAAAACAGATGCTTTTCAAACAGAACAAATTCTTAAACGTATTAAATCCATAGCAGCAAAAGAAAAGATAGGTGCTATTGACATATCTATTTCCTTTGGCTATGAAACTAAGAAAAGTAGAGAAGTAAAAATTCAAGAAACTTTCAAAAAAGCTGAAGATTACATGTACAAAAAAAAGCTTTTTGAAGGGCCAAATATGATAGGAAAAACCATAAGTGCTATAATTACTGCACTTCATGAAAAAAATAAAAGAGAAGAAGAACATTCTCATAGAGTTTCAATATTATGCGAGGATATGGGTGAGGCTCTCGGTTTACTTGAACACGAAATTAGGGAATTAAAAACTGTTGGATTGCTTCATGACATAGGAAAAGTAGCTATAGAGGAACATCTACTGAATAAGCCTGGAAAACTTACAGATGAAGAATGGCAGGAAATAAAAAGGCATCCAGAAATAGGATATAGAATACTTAATACAGTAGATGATATGTCAGAAATGGCATACTATGTATTGGCTCATCATGAAAGGTGGGATGGAAAGGGATATCCAAAGGGTCTAAAGGAAAAAGAAATACCACTTCAATCGAGGATTATAGCTATAGCAGATTCTTATGATGCTATGACCAGCGAAAGAAGTTATCGAAGTGCTTTGCCAGAAGAAGTTGCTATAGGGGAACTAAAGCTTAATGCAGGCACTCAGTTTGATCCAGAACTTATAGGTGTATTTATTGAAAAGGTATTAGATAAACTGCATTGTTAAAAGGCATAATACTAGTAATAAATTAAAAATGACTTGTAAAAGAAGGTATGGCAATGAAAAAGGTTGTAATTTGGGGTGTAGGACAAGGCGGACAAATGATGAAAAATCTCTTAAGTCCAGATATGAAAGTTGTGGCGTATTGTGACAATAATAAAAAAATGCAAGGGACTAAGATTGGAAATATACCTGTTATTAATGAGCAGCAGCTTTTAGATATAGAGCCAGACTATGTTTATATAGCAATTCTAAACAAAGATGCTTGCAAGGAAGTAAAGTTACAAATTGAAGCATTAGCACTCAAATGCAGTATTATTAGTATTACTGAATATCGACAGCAGTTAGATATTCGTCTTGCAGTTTTAAAGTTAATTGCTAGAGAAGTAGAGCAAAGAAATATTCAAGGGGATGTAGCAGAATTAGGAGTATATAAAGGCAAATTTGCAGCTGAAATAAACGCTCTATTTCCAAAGAGAAATATATATTTATTTGATACTTTTGAGGGATTTGACGAGCGCGATATAGAAATTGAAAAGAAAAATGAATTTTCCCGTAGTGAAATTGGGAAATTTAATGATACCAGTATTGACATGGTATCCAGTAGGCTGCCTTATAAAGAACAGGCTATATTTAAGAATGGATACTTCCCTGATACTGCACATGGAATAGACGTAAATTTTGCAGTGGTTAGCTTAGATGCAGATTTGTATCAGCCAATATATGAGGGATTAAAGTTTTTTTATCCCCGTATGAGTGTAGGAGGATATATGATCATACATGACTATAATAACACTCAATTTTCTGGAGTAAGAGAGGCGGTACAACAGTTTTGCAGAGAAGAAAATGTATTTGTAGTTCCAATATGCGATTTACATGGAACTGCTGTAATAGTTAAACAGTAGATATACACAAACTTTATATAGAGTTCCTAAGCAAAAATAACCGTATACTCCGAATATTTTACAAACACAAGCCCGGTTAAATATTTTGATAAGCCTAAGTGAAAAATTTTAAAAAATCTAAGAACTTTTGAAAACTCGTACCTCAAACAATTCAAAAAATTTAAGATTTTTACGAATTTTTCACTAAGCCTTATATGCAAAACATTTAAATGTGATTGTTTATTGTAAAAATATTTCTGCGTATACGATTATTTTTAAACTATAAAATTCATATCTGATGTTTCAAAATAATGATTGAACTCATACACAAAAATATCATGATAAAGTTTGGCAGCTAAAGTTAAAATCACTTCAAAAAATAACTGTCTAATATGCAAAATTACCATTTATAAATACGGGAATTTCTCTTCCATCTTCTGTAACTCCGGTTATATTTAGATCCTCTGTTCCAACCATAAAGTCAACGTGCTCTAGAGAAGAATTTATACCTGCATTTTTTAAATCTTCTTTATTCATATTTTCACTATTTTCTAAGCAGGTAGGGTAACCTTCACCTATAGCTAAATGACAGGATGCATTCTCATCGAAAAGTGTGTTGTAAAATAATATATTTGAATTGGAAATAGGTGAATTAAAAGGTACTAATGCAACTTCACCAAGGTAATGAGAACCTTCATCTGTTTCAATAAGATTTTTTAATGTTTCATAACCTTTTTCACAGGTAAAGCTTATAATTTTCCCATCCTTAAAGGTTAAAGAGAAATTTTCTATAAGATTTCCATTGTAATTTAAAGGTTTTGAACTTACAACTTTTCCGTTTACACCCCATTTTAATGGGAAAGTATACACTTCTTCTGTAGGTATATTTGCCATGAATTCTACACCTTCAGGTGTAGATGATGAACCACCAAGCCATATATGATCTTTTGAAAGTTCAATTTTTAAATCAGTACCTAGTGAATTTTTGTACATGAGATATTTAAATTTATTTTTATTGAGAAAATCCATACTTTTTTTAAGATTTGCTTTATGGGTATCCCATGCATTTATAGGATTTGGTTTATCTGCCCCTACAGTCTTAAAGATAGTATCCCACAGTTTTTCAACTGCTTTTTCTTCTGAAAGGTCTTCAAAAACTTTTTTTGCCCAGGATTTAGTTGGAGCTGATACAACACACCAGGAATTTTTATCTGTCATAATCCTTTCTCTATATTCAGAAAGTGCAATATTTTGGGTTTTGCTTGCTCGCATTAATCTTTTTGGATTTACATCTTTCATAAGTTCTGGATCTTGGGCATAAATACTTAAGAATGCAGCTCCGGATTTAGAATAGGATGTATATAATTCTTTTCTCCAATTTGGAAACTCATCAAAAATTTCGTCTTTTCCATTTAAATATTTAATCTTTGTTGAAAGTTCATCACTCCAATTTATTATTACATCTCGTGCACCTTCTTTGTAGGCAGCTTCAGAAATTAATCTGGTAAATTCAGCACATTCTATTGGTGAATTTATAACTAATATTTGATTGTCTTGTATATTAAGGCCTGATTTTACAACTATTTTTGAATAATTTTCTAAGTAATTTTTATTCATGTCTATATCTCCTTTATCTTCATAATTGTTCTGAGACAATTAATTCTATAGAACTTTTTTCAATTAATTGGTTATACGCTTCAGGTGGAAATTTATCTGTTATTAAGTAATCTATATCATCTAAATTACAGTAAGTTACTAGAGAACAAATATCAAATTTTGAATAATCTGCAAGTATAAATACCTCACTGCTTTTTTTTACTGCAATTTTTTTAATTTCACTTTCAAGTGGAGAAGAATTTGTAACCCCATTAGTTAAGGATATTCCTGTGGCATTCATAAAAGCTTTATTTATATTATAATTTTTAAGCAGGTTTAAAGAATCTATTCCTGAAAAAGAATTTGTTTCTCGATTTAATGTTCCTCCAGTTGAAATTATGTTCAAGTTAGTATATTTTAAGCAGTTTATGATAAAGTTTAGATTATTTGTTACTATAGTAAGGTTATTTTTATCCTTTAAAAAATCTCCCATATTTAAAGTTGTTGTACCTGAATCTATAAATATTATATCTCCATCTTTAACGAAACGTGAAGCAGCTTTTGCTATTAAACCCTTAGTGTAGGTATTTTTTATTTGATTTTCATTAAATGGCGCTAATAGTTTAGAATTTGATGCAACACCCCCATATACTTTTTTTATGTTCCCTCTTTTAATTAGTTCCTGTATGTCTCTACGTATAGTGTTTTTGGATACATTAAAAACATCAGTTAAGGTATCTAAGGTTACAGTATTTTTATTTAATACATATTCCTCTATCTGGTTTATTCTCTTTGATTTCATAATACCATACCTTTCAAAAATCTAAATTTAATATGTTAATAGTAAAACGTCACGCAGCATTAGTAAGTTTTACAGGGAATATATTCATATTCTAAATATAATTATATATAAAAATTATTAAAAGTAAATAATTGAGCAAATGTTATTTATAAGTTAATCAGAATAAACTTAGTTATGAATAAGTAAAAAGGATATTATGGGGAAATATTGACTAAGTTATAAGAAAAGTGATAACATTTAATCAAAAGATACTCAACATATAATAAATAAATAACCATTACAAAAATGATAGGAGAGATGATTTAAAATGGTACAAGCTTCTAACATACAAAAATCAAGGCTTTTGAAAAAAATATCTATTATATCAACATTCGGAGGACTTTTATTTGGATATGATACAGGGGTTATAAATGGTTCACTTACTTTTATGTCAAGAAAAGATCAATTGAATTTAACAGCTGTTACCCAAGGTGCTGTTACAAGTTCTCTAACTTTAGGGGCAGCTTTAGGAGCAGTGTTTACAGGACATTTATCTGACAAATATGGAAGAAGAAAGCTGCTTAGAACACTTGCGGTAATTTTTTTCTTTGCAACTTTAGGATGTGCACTTTCACCAACTGCATCAGTTATTATTATTTGTAGATTTATACTGGGATTAGCAGTAGGTGGAGCATCAGCTATTGTACCAACATTTTTATCAGAAATGGCTCCTTCAAGTATTAGAGGAAGTATTGTTTCACAAGATCAATTTATGATTGTATTAGGACAGCTGCTAGCTTACATATTTAATGCTATTTTAGGAAGTATTTCTGGGAATCCTGGAATATGGAGATATATGATAGCAATAGCTACTATTCCGGCAGTTATCTTATGGTTTGGAATGTTATTGGTTCCAGAAACACCAAGATGGCTTGCTGCA
Organism: Clostridium coskatii; assembly: GCF_001675205.1. NCBI lineage: Bacteria > Bacillati > Bacillota > Clostridia > Eubacteriales > Clostridiaceae > Clostridium > Clostridium coskatii. The sequence continues at coordinate 18,370 of NZ_LROR01000036.1, forward strand.
AAAGGAAGAACTGCTAAAGCACTTGAAGTTTTAAAAATGATTCGTGATGAAGTGGAAGCACAAAAAGAACTTAAAGTAATACAGAGTAACATAAATACAGAGGAAAATTTGAAACGAGTAACTTTTAAGGATTTAGGTATTCCGTGGATTCATCGTCTTGTATTAATTGGCATTGGCATAGGTATAGCACAGCAGATTGCTGGAGTAAATATAGTTATGTATTATGGTACAACAATTTTAGAGAAGGCTGGATTTGGAGTTAAAGCAGCTTTAATTGCCAATATAGGAAATGGAATGGTATCTGTTATTTCGGCATTGGTTTATATGAAATTTTTGGCAAATAGGTTTAATCGCAGAACTATGCTATTATTAGGATATACTGCTACTACTTTATCAATGGCTGCATTGTCTATAGTTACGTTTAAGTTAACAGGATCGGCATTACTTCCTTTCTTAGTTATTGCTTTAACTATGATTTTTTTAGCTTTCTTTCAAGGAACTATTGGCCCTGTAACCTGGTTAGAAATGTCTGAAATTTTTCCACTAAGAGTAAGAGGCTTAGGTATGGGAATTGCAACATTCTTTTTATGGACAGGTACGTTTTGTGTTGGGTTTATGTATCCTATATTATTGAAGACAGTTGGATTAACTTGTTCATTTGCTGTATTTGTAGTATTTGGCGTTATTGATATATTGTTTACTTATAAATTTGTCCCAGAAACGCGTAATAAATCTTTGGAAGAATTAGAAGAATCCTTTAGAAACTATAATATGAAAAATTGTAAGGAGGCATATGTACAAAGTTAATGCATTATACGAGGATAACTTTTATTATTTAAACTATTTTTAAGCTGTATTCCTATAGGTGATAGGGGTGCAGCTTTATTATCTCTTAAATATATAAAAATGTGCCAATATCTTATAAAGTAAATTTACGATTTTTTTAATTTAATTTTAACTTTAATCTGATAATATGAAAATTAAACCATACATATAGAAAGGTGGATTTTAAATGATAACAAATACACATCTACTAATTTCTAAAATTATATATAATTATTGTGGAAAAAAATTAAATATTAAATTGAACAAATGGAGTTTTGCATATGGTAACATAAAGCCAGATTTCGTAAAAGATGACTCCAATTATTGTCATTGTATAAGTGGAAGTATAAATATGGTGAGAGAATATTCCAAGCAGTTGATTCACAATAAAATGTCAATTAAGAAATATTCTATTACTTTAGGTATGGTATGCCATTTTATTTGTGACTATTTTTGTTTATATCATACAGAAAAATATAAAAATAAAAATATTTTTCAACACGTGATATATGAAATAGTACTTCATTTTATTTTTATAAAACTTTTAATATGCGGAAAACTAAAAACTATTATGAATGAAGATATCGTTAAAAAGGATGTAGTATTAATAATAAATGATGTTTACCAAAAATATGATAAAGAAAATAAATCTTTTACAAAAGATATAAATTATGCAATTTCAGCAGCAATAATGGTTACAGAAACAATAGTAAGCTCAGACAGATTGGAGTATAATTATGTCAAAAATAATAGTAAGGTATGTTAATATTATGTTCTAATAAGAAGAATCGCAGATAACTATTTTGATATGGAGGTGGTAGCTTGGAGAATTTTAGAATTCTTTTAGTAGAAGATGAAAAGCAAATGTCAATGTTTATTCAAATGGAACTTATCCATGAAGGATATAAAATTGATGCAGCATATGATGGAAGAGAAGCTTTAGAAAAAATGGAGGATAAAGAGTATGATTTAATTCTTCTTGATATTATGATACCAAATCTAAATGGAATTGAGGTTTGCAGAAGAATAAGGCAATTCTCTCATGTACCTATTATAATGCTGACTGCTAAAAGTGATATACCAGACAAGGTTTTAGGACTTGATGCAGGGGCTAATGATTATTTAGCTAAACCCTTTGCAATAGAGGAATTATTGGCAAGAATACGTGTATATGAAAGAGATAAAGCATTGAAAAATCAAACTGATCAAATTAAAGTAAAAAATATTGTCATGGATAATAAAACACATCAGGTTTTAAGAGATGGCAAAGAAATTGAACTTACCAAAACAGAATATAATCTTCTTAAAATGCTGCTAATTAATAAAAATATTGTACTTACAAGAGATAAGTTAATTGAAGAAGTATGGGGATATGATTATTCAGGAGATACCAATGTGGTAGATGTATTTATAAGGTATTTAAGAAGTAAAATTGACAATGAATGTCAAGATAAGCTTATAACTACCATAAGAGGTGTAGGATATGTTATCAAAGATAATTAATTGTATTTCGAAGATGATAAATTACAGTTTAAAGATTATTAAGGGTACAAAGATCTCTATAAAGATAACAATAGTATATGCTTTTATGTTTTCGTTAGTACTGCTTTTATTAAATGCATCTATTTTATATGGTGTAAAGTATTATTTGTATAACCAGTCAAATAAGCAAATAGATGATATGCAAACCATAATATTAAATAATATTACGGCAAAAAATCAGCAGTTGGATTTGTCAGATAAAGGAATCTTTTTAAATATTCCTCCTAAAGAAAATATATCTGTAAGAATAATACAAGAAAGTGGTAAAGTAATAAATTCATCTGAAAAATTTGATTATAAAATTAAACTTCCTCGTAATAATGATAAAAAGGTCCAGAAGGAAAGGCACATGGAAGATAAAGATAGGCATTTGACATATAAAAATGTTAAATTTCAAAGCAAAAAATATGGTATTGTATATATTCAAATAGTAAAAGATATGAATAGTGAATATAATTTTATGAAAATATTATTCGGAGTTATGGCTGCAGCTGATTTCATAGGCATTATCGCCTCTATTATATTGGGTTATATCATAAGCAAGAGAATGTTAAAGCCCATTGATTATATAACTAAGACTGCTGAAAATATAAGTATTAACAATTTGAAAGAAAGAATAGAAGTAAAAGAACCTGAAGATGAGCTGGAGAGACTTGCCAGCACTTTTAATAAGATGATAGATAGACTTCAAGAAGCCTTTAATAAGCAGGCACAATTTGTATCAGATGCTTCACACGAACTTAGAACTCCTGTTGCTGTTATTCAGGGCTATGCCAATCTATTAGATAGATGGGGAAAAGATGATAGAGATGCTTTAGAAAAATCAATTTATGGAATTAAGTTAGAGGCTGCTAATATGGCTAATTTAATTGAAAAGTTATTGTTCCTTGCAAGAGGTGACAGCGGTACTCAGTTGATAGAAAAAAAGAAATTTTGGCTTAATGAATTAATTGATGAAGTAGTTAAAGAAAGCAGAATAATAGAACAAAATCATGTAATATCCAGTAGTAGAAATGACACTGTAAGAGTTTGTGCAGATTATAAGATGATAAAACAAATGCTAAGGGTATTTATTGATAACAGCATGAAATTTACTCCAGAACATGGAAAAATAGACATAACTTCAGAAGTACAGGGTAAGGTTGTAAAAATAACTGTTAGTGATACAGGCATTGGAATACCAAAAGAAGAAATTAAAAATATATTTAATAGATTTTATATTGTAGATAAATCAAGATCTAAAGAAAAAGGGGGAACAGGGCTTGGACTATCTATTGCTAAATGGATTATAGATATGCACCAGGGGGCTATAGATGTAGAAAGTGAAGAAGGAAAAGGTACAAAAATAACTGTTACGTTAAAATTAGATAAGTAATGTAATAATATTTAGATAAGGTGAAAGAAATTAAAAAATTCACCTTATTAATTTTTGTCATATTTTCTTAGGGTAAAAAGTAAAGATCATCTTTTAACATAAATCTAAGGACTTTTTAACCCAATTTTAATCTACTAAGTTGATAATATATAAGAGGATAAAAGTTATTAAATTTTAATTACCAGGAGGGAAAAATATGAATTTAAATATTTTAAGAAAAATAGATATGTTTGATAACTATATTTTGTTTTCTATTAAGAAGTATGTACAAAATAAATATTTAGATATGTTGATGCCTATAGTGACAGATATGGGGAACCTGGGCATTGTTTGGATTATTATAGCTATTATTTTAATATTAGATAAACCATATAGAATGGTTGGAAATGTAGTAATATTAACATTAATTGTAAGCACAATTACTGGAGAAGGAATAGTGAAACACATAGTAAGACGAACTAGGCCATGTAATCAACAAAATAGTTTGAATCTGTTGATTTCAAAGCCCATATCTTATTCTTTCCCTTCAGGACATACTTTGTCTTCTTTTGCTGCTGCAGAAGTTCTATCCATGTATTTTACTGAGTATAAGTTGATATTTATAGGAATAGCATTTTTAATAGCTTTATCCAGAATGTATTTATATGTTCACTATCCAACAGATGTTATAGCAGGAGTTATACTTGGCATATTATGCTCAAGGCTAATTTTTATAATTTTACAAGAAGGATTTATGGAAAAGGTTGCAATGTTTTACCAAAATATATTATGAAAAACTGTTTTTAATACTTATTAAATATTTTTTATCTAAGGTGTATAAAAATCTTTGTCTTGCAATCCTGAATGCACCTGCTGCATATAATTATGCCAAATTTGTCCCGGGTATGTTCCACCATATAAGTTATCAACGTATTTTGGTATATCATATCCAACCCATACTACCGTAGTATAGTAAGCAGAATATCCGCATAACCAGCCATCCTTCTGATTACTTGTTGTACCAGTCTTGGCAGCGCTGGTAATTCCATCAAGCCTTACATTATATGCAGTACCCCAGGTATTTTCTAAAGTATCTTTTAAAATATCCGACATTAAATAACTTGCATCATAAGTATATACCCTTCTTTTTTCTAGGTTATTTTCATAAATAGTTTCTCCCTGGCTATTTACAATACTACGTATGCATGTAGGAGCAATAAATTCTCCTCCTCTTGCAAGTGTTGAATAAGCAGATGCCATTTCTATGGGAGTTACTCCATAAGTTAAACCGCCTAATGCAGCAGATAGAGTGTAATCTTTTTTTACAATTTTATTGAAATCCATATCCCTTACGAAGGATAATCCATAAGTAGGCGTTATGTCATTAAATACTTGGTATGCAACACTATTTAATGACATTTGCACAGCTGTTCGTATAGATATATCTCCCATATAAACATCACCGTCATTATGAGGACCTCCATCTATATAATGATCATTTATAATACTTGTGTCATCATATCCTTTTTCAAAGGCAGGGGTATAAACTGCCAAAGGTTTAAAAGATGAACCAGGCTGTCTAAAGCACTGAAATGCCCTATTTAAATAATCTTTTTCGGGACTAGTTCTACCACCCACTATTGCTATAACATATCCAGTTTTATTATCTATTGAAACGGATGAACCCTGCAGAGAATATATTCCTTTATTTTGCTCTGTAAAATCTAGGAGCCCATTATCTAAGGAATCTTGCAAAAGTTTTTGCTTATCCATATCTATAGAAGTATAAATTTTATATCCATTAGTGCGGATATCATTTATACATTTGTTATATACATTAGAATAATCTTTATCATAGCTAGCCATATCTTGCTGTGTATCGAATGTATTTTTAAATTGGAATCCATTTAGCTTCATAAGCACCCTTGCAGCACAATTAAGAGCATAGGATTCAATCCATACGTTTCCATCATATTTTTCTGGGTTTAATACAATCTTATAGTTAACTGCTGTAGTGTACTCATAATCTGTAATATAATTATTTTTCTTCATTGATGATAGAATAAAATCTCTACGTTTTAATGTATTGTTTATATTCTTTATAGGGTTATAATAAGTAGGATTATTGGGTATTGCAGCTAAAAAGCATATTTCTGATAAATTAAGTTCATTACAACTTTTGCTAAAATATCTCCTTGAAGCCGCCTCAATTCCATAAGCATTATTGGCAAAATTAATATTATTAATATAAAATTCTAGGATTTGCTGTTTAGTATATTTTTGATCTAATTTTATAGCAATTATTATTTCTTCTAATTTCCTTTTATAAGTTTTGTCAAAATTTAAAAACACAGTCCTTGCTAACTGCTGTGTAATTGTACTTCCACCCTGTGTAATTTTTCCCTTGCTTTTTATAATAGAATATAAAACTCTAAAATTTGCCTTTATACTAAAAGCACCATGATTAAAATAATCTTTGTCCTCTATAGATATAAAGGCATTTTTTACAGCTTGAGGTATGTAAAAGATGTTAAATATATAGAATTTTTTGAACCATATAGTTTATTTAGTACAGTGTTCTTTGAATCGTACAAATAAGTTGTTTGATTTCCATGAAAAGTACTATATGATATAGAATTTATTTTAGTTGACGCATCATTATAGAGTGATACTGCTATAAATAAATACTTACTACAAAAGAGAAATATAACTATTATAAATACAGAAAAAACCGTGAGCAGATTATGCTTTTTTACTTTATGAGTTTTTTTGCTTTTTCGCTTTTTTGGCAATTGAGTCACTTCCATTTTTAATTGTGTACTTATAATATCCCCAGTAAATTTTTTATATATACTTTATCTTCGAGCTGCAATGTACCTAAAACATCTCCGTATTTTAATCAATTTATGCAATTGTAGTAGGATGGACTTTTATAGCTATTTACTTTTTAAGAATATAGCTATAAAATATCTTATTATAGAAAATTTTTATATAAAGTAGTGTAATGAAAAAATAGAATTTCTAACAAAAGGAGATTTTAAATGCCAAAGAAAAAGAGCAGTGGAGGTAGTTTATTAAAACATTTATTTTTAAGTATTTTGGTATTAGTTATTATTTTTAGTGGATTCATTTATCTTAAATATGGACATACAGTTAAGTCTCTATATGACGATGCAGTTATAAAAGTAAATAATTGTTCAGAGTATACTTTTAAAAATAGAGAAAAGTATTTAAATAACGGAAAATCTCTATATTTAGAATCTACACAAATTCCTAATAATGTGAAAAATGCTTTTATTGTTATTGAAGATAAGAATTTTTATAAACATGGAGGAATTAGTACAGAGGCTGTTTTTAGAGCAGTATATTCTTTATTCGTTAACAATGGGAAAATAACGCAAGGAGGAAGTACTATTGCTCAACAATTAGCGAGAAATGTGTTCTTGAATTTTGATAAAAATTATCAAAGAAAATTAGAAGAGATGTTTATTGCTACAAAGCTAGAGCAAAAATTTACAAAAGATCAAGTATTAGAGTTTTATATTAACAATATTTATTTTAGCAACAATGCTTATGGTATTAATTCTGCTGCTAAAAAATTTTTTAATAAAGATTGTAGAGAACTGAATCTTTCAGAAATATGTTTATTAGTTGGTATACCTAATGATCCCCAATATTATGATCCAATAAAGCATTTAGATAATGCTTTGCAGCGAAGAAATTTAATATTAAAAAATATGAAAGAAAATAACTATATAACTGATACGGAATATGAGAATGCGATTAATTATAAAATAGTATTAAATCTGGATGAAAAATAGTAATGCGTTCTGTTAGTATTATAATACATTTCAATATTTCTTTTAGAGCTTTTTTAGGTGACTCATAATAATGGGCATCTTGAATAAGCTCCTTTTTTGAGTTTTTAATCACACTAAAAATTTGAAACCATATACTAAAACGGAAAGAATAAAAAAGGGGACTATTATATGACACTAATTTTATCCGCATTATTGTTTAGTTTATCCTCTAACCTAGACAATGTAGTTGTGGGTATTGCTTACGGAATAAAGAAAATAAGGATAGGAATAATTCCTAACCTTGCAATAGCAATTATAACTTGTACAGGAACATTTCTATCAATGTCAATTGGGGTGTATATATCAAAATTTTTACCTCACTCTATAGCAAATGCATTAGGTTCTATAGCAATTGCTATATTGGGAGTATATTTTATAATTCAAAGCATAATAAAACTTATAAATAATAAAAAATCAAATGGACTTGCTTTAAAAGACATTACTGATATGATTGAATATGCCGAAAAGTCAGATTTGGACAACTCCGGTGATATAAACATAAAAGAAGCTCTTCTTGTAGCATTTGGGTTAACCTTTAATAACTTAGGTACCGGCATAGCAGCTAGTATAACAGGAGTTAATATTAAATTTACAGTCATATTTACATTTATATTAAGTATTCTTACAATTATAATTGGTGAAGTCGTAGGTAATCATGTATTGGGTAAATTATTTGGTAAATATGCACCGTTAATTTCAGGCATATTGTTAATAATACTTGGTATAATTGAATTCTTTAATTGATATTTTTTTAGTTATTTTGTCAATTGTGATGTAAAAGTAAATTAGAAGAAAAAGATGCTGTCTCAAAATATATTTTGAGGCAGCATCTTTTTATATACTAAAAGCCATATAATTAAAAAGTTGGTAGACATTTGTTTGATAAAAAATCATTTTTAAGATAAATCTAAGAGCTTTTTAATCTAATTTTAATCTCATATGTTGATAATGTATAACAGAGAAATGATGAATTATATTTTAATTACGAAGGGAGAAAAATATGGGTGTTATAGGAACCTTGATTAATGTAATATTGCATCTTGATAAATATTTAAATGTAATGATACAAAATTACGGAATATGGACATATGCTGTTATATTTCTAATTATATTTTGTGAGACTGGATTAGTTGTTACTCCATTTTTACCTGGAGATTCTATTTTATTTGCAGCGGGGGCACTGGCATCTACTGGATCACTTGAAATATTAATACTATTTATTGCATTTTACTTGGCTGCAGTGATTGGTGATACAGTTAACTATCACATAGGCAAAAAGATTGGAACTAAAATTTTAGAAAAAGAAGATATTAAGTATATAAATAAAGAATATCTTAACAAGGCACATAGTTTTTATAAAAAGCATGGCTCTATGACTATAGTAGTGGGAAGATTTATACCTATAATAAGAACCTTTGTACCTTTTGTGGCTGGAATAGGTGATATGGGTTATTCAAAGTTTATTACTTATAATATGTTAGGTGGATTTTTGTGGGTTACATTATTTTTAGGGGGAGGGTATTTCTTTGGAAACTTACCTTTTATAAAACAACATTTTTCATATGTTCTAATTGCCATTATAATAATTTCTCTTATCCCAGGAGTAGTTACATTTATAGGAGAAAAGAGAAATGAAAATAATAACAGTGGAGATATGATTAATATAGAGCCTTGATTATTGATAGAAAGGATAGTTAAAAATGAATATGGAACTTTTTAGATTAATAAATAATTTAGCAAATAAAAATAGTATTTTAGATAGTATAATGATTTTCTTTTCAAAGGATGTACCTTATATATTTATGGCAGCTCTTGCAACAGTATTTATTTTAGGAATTGTAAAAACAAATTCTGATTATAGAAAGATTGCGTTTAGCACTTTTGTTATTACAGTAATCAACCTGATTTTAAGTTTTATTATTGGAGGCATTTACTATAAGGACAGGCCATTTGTTCATAATAAGGTAAATCTATTATTTACTCATGTGAAAGACGCATCTTTTCCAAGTGACCATGCAATGGGGACAATGAGTATAGCGTTAGGACTTGGAAAGTATAATAAGGTACTTAGTTTAATGTTAACTATATTGTCGGTAATTGTAGGATTTTCAAGAGTATATGTTGGACAGCACTATCCTATGGATGTTATAGGTGCGTATATGATTGTTTGTGGAACAAGTTACATTTATAATCTGAAATTGAGGAGTAAAATTGAAAATTTGTATGAAATACTTGAAAAGAAATTGATAACATTATGGGCTGCAGAGTGTGCAGGATATAAAGCTTCTAAGTAACATATTTTTAACATTATGATTGCTTAAAAAATATTTACAACTAAGGAATATATGTATATAATAAGAAATAGATTATTAATTGAAAATATAATTTAATAACATTGTTAGGTGAGATTACTGTACAAGACATACGCTACTGCCCAGAAATGTCGAGAGACACCAATGGGTGAGCAGGTACTACCGGATTAAGGTTTTACTTAATGTAGCTGACAACATTCATAGAAATATGAATGCTTATGATCTAAGCTTTACAGAGTCAAAACTCAACGAGTGAAGATGTACTATTTTTTGTCTTGGAATTTATTAAGAATCCAATCTCTTCATTTTGTTGTGAAGAGATTTTTTTATTGGATAAATTACCGAGTTAAGGAGGGTGATGAATTTAATGGACAGTGACCCGTGTCATAAATGTAATTATATAAAACTTAAAGATTTATTGGTAAAAATATTATAGGGATGTACTTGCATTAAAAAATTTGCATTGTGCACCCTGAAAGCAAAGGAGTGTATACAATGCAATTTACAAGTGTTTATTTAAGTAGAATATTGGGCAATAAAATTTATACGACTAGTAAAGAAGTAATAGGAACTTTAAAGGATGCAGCTGTTGATGTGAACTTTCAAAATCCTAAAGTTACCATAGCTGTTGTTAGGACAAAAGAAGGAACAAGATTTATTGGCTTTGATAATATCAATGTTTCTAAAGAAAAAGGACAGTATGTTTTAATATGTAGTGAAGTTCAAGATAAAGATTTAGGTGACTGTATGTTACTGAAAAAGTATGTTTTAGACAAACAGATTGTTGATGTTAATGGAAGAAAGGTAGTTAGAGCTAACGATGTTAGATTAGTTATATTACCATCAGGTATGTTTATTGCAGCAGTAGATATTGGTATGGATGGGCTATTAAGAAGGATTGGAATTGCAAAACCATTAAAGAGATTAGGATTTAAAATATCAAGTAAACTAATGTTATGGGATGATATTCAAACGGCTTTTACCTCAAAAGACATTTTACTTTCAAAAAGCTATAATAAACTATCCACACTTCATCCTTCAGATCTTGCAGATATAATTGAGGATTTTGATGTAAATACGGGGGCAATTATTTTCTCTAGCTTAGATAACGCAAAAGCTGCAGATGTATTAGAAGAGCTAGAAGAAGATGTACAGGTAAGCTTGATCAGAACATTATCTACAGATAAGGCAGCTGATATTTTGGAAGAAATGCCAGCTGATGAGGCTGCAGATGTTTTAGATGGATTAAATGAAAATAAAGCAGAAGAATTGCTTAATAATATGGAGAAAGAAATTTCAGATGAAGTAAGAGAACTTATGGAATATGAGGAATACTTAGTGGGAAGCATTATGAATACTGATTTTATAGCATGTCCAATTTATTACACAGTAGCTGATGTAGTAAATGATATTTGTCAATCAAAAGAGGAAATCGATGAAATTTATTATGTTTATGTTGTAAGTGATGAAAATAAGCTTGTAGGAATAGTATCTTTAAGAGATTTAATTATTTCCAAACAGGATAAAAAATTAGAAGATATTATGATTAAAGAAGTTATATATATGAAGGATACAGATGAAATAAGGGATTTAGTTAAAGCTGTATCAAAATATAACCTATTTTCTATACCCGTAATTGATGAACAAATGCATATCATAGGGATTGTTAATATAAATGATATTTTCTATGAAATTACTAAGTCAAATAAGAGGTATAGATAGTGGGGGTGTTAATGATGAATGTAAAGAGAAAAACATGGATGGCAAATCTATTGATATTTTTAAGTGTTTTAGGTCCTGGAATTATAACAGGTAGTGTAGATAATGATGCAGGTGGTATTACAACATATTCTGTAGCAGGTGCTGCATATGGTTACAAATTACTTTGGTCATTAATACCATGCTTTATTGTGCTTCTTGTAGTGCAGGAAATGAATGCTAGAATGGGTATAGTTACAGGTAAAGGATTGGCAGATTTAATTAGAGAAAATTTTGGTGTTAAGATAACTTTTTTTATATTTATTGGATTAATCATTGCAGATATAGGAAATACAGCTACTGAGTTTGCAGGTGTTGCAGGTAGTATGCAGATTTTTGGAGTAAGCAAATATATATCTGTGCCACTAGCTGCTATTGCAGTATGGATTCTAGTGGTAAAGGGTACTTATAAGACTACTGAAAAGTTGTTTTTGGTTTTTAGCATATTTTTGTTATCCTATGTTGGTTCTGCACTTTTTGCTAGACCAGACTGGTATGAAATAGGACATGCGTTAATTCATCCTTCTATTGAAACTAATTATGACTATATAAGTACAGTTATTGGCATGGTGGGAACTACTATTGCTCCCTGGATGCAGTTTTATATGCAGTCAGCAGTTATAGAAAAAGGACTTAAGATGGAAGAATTTAAATACGAATTTTGGGATGTTGTTGTTGGCAGTATTATTACAGTAGTAGTTGCTTTTTTTATAATCGTAGCTTGTGGGGCAACCCTTCATAAAAGTGGAATTCAAATAAATGAGGCTAAAGATGCTGCATTAGCGTTGAAGCCACTTGCCGGAGCTTTTGCTTCTCAAATTTTTGCTTTTGGATTATTTATAGCTTCTATTTTTTCGGCCACAATACTACCTTTAGCTACAGCATTTTATATTTGTGAAGCTTTTGGCTTTGAAGCTGGTATAAATAAAACATTAAAAGAAGCACCACAATTTTTTACACTGTTTACTATAATAATTATTATTGGGATTGGTATTATATTGATTCCAGGAGCACCTTTAATTCAGATAACATTATGGTCACAAATTATAAATGGTGTGTTACTTCCAGTAGTTTTAATTTGTATGATGCTTATGGTAAATAATAAAGATATTATGGGGGAATATGTAAATGGTAGGACTAAAAATGTAATAGGATGGATAACTATTATAGTGTTAGTTATATTAACAGCTATTTTAACTTTTGAACCTATCGTAACTGCTTTAAAAAAATAGAGTAAAAAAAATAAAAGTCAGTATTGGGGAATGGCTTTTATTTTTTTACTCCATTTTTTAATTTATGTCATTTGTTTCGTTTTGTGCCGGTTAATAAGTGCGATAATGCACCCTATTGCTGCGATCAAAAATATTATCGCCAATACACCTATGCCAACAGAATAGCTGTATGTATCGCTGATCCCGCCAATAACCGGAGGCCCGAAAGTTTGTCCGACATCCATAAGAGTACTCATTATCCCCAGAGATGCCCCTAGTTGCCCCTCGTGAGCAACATCTGCGGCTAGTGCACTGGTACTTGCAGTGATTAAGGCAAAACCAAGTCCGTATATGAATATCAAAGGAATAATCGCAAGTATGGATTTCAAAATGGCCAAAAGAAAGAAGGATATGCTGCATGTTAGCAGACCTGTAACCATCATAGGCAGACGTCCAAATTGATCTGATGCTCTGCCAAACAGTGGTTTGAACAGAATTATCCCAACTAATTGTATACCCAGCAGAATGCCAATTTCACTTGTAGGCATATAAAGTTGTTTTGCATATAATGGAAATACCATTTCAAATGCACCATAGGCAAAATACGAACAAGCTTCAAGTATTCCCACTAGAAGAAGTGGACGATAGTTAAGCAGTCTCCATAATTTTTTAAAGAAAGAAACATTTTCTACCTTATATTTTTTTATTTTAGCAGCTTCTTTATTTTCGGTCTCTTTTGATTTATGAAAAAGCCGAATTGCAAAGGTTAAAGCCAAAATGCCAGCAATACCTGCAATAAGATAGACACTTACATATCCACCTGTTTGATAGGCGGTACCACCAACAGTTGGAGCCAAGGCACGGCCAATTATTGTTGCAGAGGAATAAAGAGATAAATTTTCTCCAGTATTCTTGCTGCTAAAGGCTGCAATAGTAGCCATGGCCACAGGACCGAATGCAGCTGTTGCGAAACCGTGATAGAAACGAACAACACCAAGCTGTAAAGGATCATTAACCAGCAGATAAAGGAAAGGCGCGCTGGAAAATATTAATAAAGAACCTATAAGAATTTTCTTGTATCCAAAACGATCAGCCAAATCTCCTGCGAGGTAGCTTATCAAAATTCCGGGTATAGTCGATGCTGATGTAATCCAGCCAATTTGTATACCAGTTGCTCCTAAACTTTTTGCAAATATGGGCAAAATAGGAGATTTTGATATGGTAGAACTAAATATTGCCAAAGCTCCGCAGCATCCAATCATAAGAATCATGCGAAGTCCATTTGAAATGTTCTTCAAAATTCATTCCTCCTAAAAATTAATATGAAGGTATTTCCTTCTGAGGTGGTTCTAACTTATAATCCTCACGTAAACCCCAAAAAATTTTAAATTTAAGTTTTTCAATATTTCTTTGCTGTCTATAACTGATGGGAAGTACAGCATTTTTGAAAATTACAATATCTTTGTCTATGCCATCCAAAATACATTTTAAGTATACTATTTTTTGTAACCAAATTAAATATAAACCAGCAATTAAAGGAATTTAATATATATTTAACAGTATTTAATAGTTATATATTACATATTGTTAAAAATATACAAATAAATCTTTCAGGCACCTATTTAATTAGAAATGACCGCTATTGGATGAATTCTTGGAGAAACATTATACGATAAGAGTATATCTATTTTCATGTTATCTTTAAAAAGAATAACATAAAAATAGATATACTTTTTATTGTTGTAATTATATTTTTCGCAGCGGTATTATTTATATAAAATCTATGAATATTAAATGCGTAAATTGTATATTGCTAATTATATATGAGATTTAATAATTATATTAGAATATTAATTGTGTAGGAGGATAGCAATGGATAAGCAAAATCCACTAAATGAAAATCTAGAACGAGGTTTGCAAGAACGTCATATCCAATTTTTGGCTCATTCAGTACTTATGCTAGCGAATTTATAGGGCCCCTTACAGGTTATAATACAATTATTTTCAATTAGACAATAGTTAGTGTTATTTATAAATATGAGAACCTGAATGCACATCTGCAATTGAGAGGAGAGATTAAAAATCAAAGCAAGGATGTTAACCATTCTAATGATATTTGTTATTATTACTGCAATCACTTCATGTGGAACTAGAAATTTGGTGGATAAGGAAGAAAAGACTTCACCATATTCAAGTACTAGTACTGAACAAGAAAAAAATGGATCTCTGCGTTTTGTAGTAATGTCTGATTGTAGAGGGTTATGCGGAGGAATTAATGTAAAAGCTGTTGAAAAAACTCTCCAAAGCATAAAAAAGATAATACCTCAGCCTTCATTTGCAGTTATGCCCGGTGACTTAGTACAAGGTGGATTTGGATATTTGGGTATAAAGATTCAACTGCAGTACTTTAAGAATACAGTTACCAAATATTATCCCATTGATTTCTTTTATCCTGGTTTTGGAAATCATGAAGCAACATCTGGAGCTAAAAGTGAGCAGGCATTTGAGGAAACTTTTCATGAGTTTAAAGCAAATTTTTTAAGAGGATATCATAAAACAGTCTATTATTTTGATAAAAATAATATTGGATTTTATATGCTGAATTCTAACCATCCTGGTGAAGATCATAGTATATCGGATACACAGTTAAATTGGATAAAAGCAAATACAAATTTGAAAAAACATAACTTTTATTTTTTTCATGAACCTGCGTACCCAACAGGCTCTCACGTGGGCAGCTCGCTGGATGTAAATAAGCTGCAGCGGGATAAGCTCTGGAAAATCATTAACCATGCTGAAAATACAATGGTTTTTTGTGGACACGAACATAACTATACCCGACGTCATATAAATTCAGACTTCAATGAAAGCATTAATGGTCAGACTTTTAAATTCAACAAACTTGTCTATCAAGTTACCACAGGTACTTTTGGAGCACCATTATACAAAGATTATATCGATAAAAAGAACGTAGACATACCACCTGTTAAGGAATATCACTTTGCAGTAGTGGATGTAAATGAAAGTAAAGTCGAAGTTACAGTCTATAATTTGGATGGAAAAATAATTGACCATTTTGAGCAGTAAAAAGATGCCATTAGCTTTATGCTGCTATGGTTAAGACTGTGAATTTAAATTTAAATTCTGAAGATATAACTAAAATATTTGACGAATTCATAGATAATATTGTGCTATGGTGTATTCAAGTATATTTTTGTCTGCTTGCAACCAATATATCATTTTTATAACACAGACCGAATTATTTTTGAGCCACATCCCTATAGTTAATAGAGATGTGGATCTATTATAATGTTTTAATATATATAACCAACTTTTTTCATAAAAAATTTAATTTAAATATTGATTTTATATATCACTATGATATAATAAATAACATAATATATCATAGTGATATATAAAACAGAGGTGAAATTGAATTGTCAAAAGTAAATAAAACAAAATATGCTATTTTGGGAGTACTTAACCATATATCAGGATCTGGATATGATATTAAAAAATTTTGTGATTCTTCTATAAACTATTTTTGGAATGAGAATTATGGACATATATATCCTGTACTAAAGAAAATGGAAGAAGAAAAACTTATAACAAAACAGGTTGAGCAGACAGAAGGAAGACCAAGTAAAAATGTTTATTCTATTACAGAAAAGGGCAGAAAAGAACTAAAAGAGTGGATTATGCTTCCTGTGGAAAGTATTCCTAACAGGTCAGAGCTTTTACTAAAGATTTCTCTTTCAGGAAATGTACCTACACAAAATGTCATTGAAAAAATTGAGAGCGTAAAAGAAGAGTGCGAAAAAGAATTTGAGGAATATTCGAAAATTGAAGAAGCATTTAACACAGGAAAGATAAAATTAGATGAAAAAAATTTAGCTTTGTGGAAGTCCACTGTTAGGTTTGGAAAATATATTGAAGAGGCAAAATTAAAGTGGTGTGATGAAACACTGAAAAGTTTAGAAAATATAAAAGATTTATAGATTAAGGAGATGTATAAAATGAAAGTGTTAGCTTTAAATGGAAGTCCAAGGGGAGAAAAGGGAAATACAGAGGTTATTTTAGAAAATTTCCTTAAAGGATGCTCGAAAGCAGGAGCAGACGTAGAAACTATATATCTTAAGGATAAAAAGATAAATCACTGTAGAGGCTGCTTTACATGTTGGACAAAGACTCCTGGAAAATGTGTTTATAAGGATGATATGAGTGAATTGCTAGACAAAATAAAAGGAGCAGATGTAATGGTATATGCAACTCCTCTATATTATTTTACTGTAACTGGAATAATGAAAGATTTTATGGATCGTATGCTGCCTATGAATAAGGGTGAAATAGTTAAAAAGGATGAAAAATATTCTCATATCCGTCGATTTAAAAAGGGACCAGTAAAGACTGTTTTAATCTCAAATTGTGGTTTCCCCGGCAGATATAATTTTTCCGGTTTACTTGAAACTTTTAAAGTTATGACTAAGGGAAATCTTGCAGCGGCAATTTTAAGTGATAAAGGTGGGGTACTTGCTGCTTCTAAAGATAACGATATGCTGAAAAAATTGTATGAACCTTTCTTTAAGGCAGTAGAAAAAGCTGGAGAAGAAGTTATAAAGTGTGGATATGTAAAAGATGATACACAAGTTATACTTGACAGGGATGTTATTGATACGGAAACGTATTTAAAGAATGCAAATAAAAATTGGAATGAATAAATTGGAGGTTAGCTATGTAAAAGTCATATGCCAATGGTGTGAAAAATAAAAGTTCAATATTGAGAAATATATTAAATAAGGATTTTGTTGTAAGTGCTATAATACCTGTTGTGATATTTTATGTTTTTGATAAATTTAAAATGACTTTTAGTGGAATCATATTTTCTGGTTTGTGGAGCATAGGTGTTGTTATAGCAAATTTTATTAAAACAAGAGAACTTAATGCTTTGGCAGTAATGGCTGTAGCTTTCTCAGGAATTGGTTTGGTGGGAAGTGTTATTTCTAAAAATGCTACCTTTTATTTTGTATCTCCTCTGGTTGGAAACGCCTTAGTTTCTTTACTCTTCTTTTTGTCTTTATTGTCTAGGAAATCTTTGATTGAAGTAATAGTGGAACAAAGCTATTTAAAAAATGCTCCACAAAAGATGAAAAATGATAAAGATCATAAATTTGTTTGGAGGTTTCTCAGCGCAATATGGGGATTTGGAAATTTAAGTCAAGTGATTTTAGGCGTTGTACTTCTTAAAGTTGCATCCATGAGTTTATACTATGCTGTAATTAATATATATGGAAATATTTTAAGTATTTTGCTCCTGGCATTTTCCATTACATTCCCAAAAATATATTTCAAAAAGAAAAGCCAAAAGATTAAAAATTAGTATTGACAACGGGGAAAAAAAGCTTTAATATATAAAACAAGTTAGTAATATAAAACCTGTGAAAAGAAATAGTAAATATGGAAATTTAGTTTAAGCGAATTTGGGGTAGTGTAAGCCAAGTACTGTAGTCTGTATTGAATGGGTCTTGGAGGTGTAATGCAAAATTATAGTAGCAAAAACCGGTAGTCTACCGTTAAAAGGACAGGGTATCGAGTAAATCTGTACCTGGAAAAGATAGTTTGTATTTAGGTGGCATAACGAAATTTAACATTTCGTCCTTTAAGGATGAGATGTTTTTTATTTTAAAAAAATTCACCATAAATAGAGGCTAATTTGGGTGGCAACGCGGTCATTTCGTCCCAGTTTAAGGATGAAATGGCCTTTTTTGTATAAATTTAAATCAAAGAGGTGGTATTTTGTGATCAATCTTAAAAAAGAAGAATTTTATTATTATAAAAATTTGAAAAAGACCTTCCCTTTATTTATAAAAATAAATGGAGATGAAATTACCCCTATAGGTATTTACTACAGCTTGGAAGAAAAAAATAAATTCTTATTTGAAAGTATATATTCTGAAAATGAAATAGGAAGATATTCTTTTGTAGGAATGAATCCCTATAGGAAGATAAAAAGCTGCGGAAATGAAATATGTGTAGAAGATGAAAGTGGAGTAAGAAATGTTCAGGGAAAAGTGCTGGATTATATAAAGAAATATTTAAATGTACCTTATGATAGCCTTGGACTTTCCATACCATTTACAGGAGGAGCTATAGGTTATGCAGGATATGATGTAATAAGACAGTATGAAAAGCTGCCAGTGGAAAATGAAGATGTTTTAAAAACACCAGAAGCATATCTCATGTTTTATAGATCTTTTGTATGCTATGACCATTTTAAACATGAAGTTTATTTTATTTACAATGTGGCAGAAGAGGATGAAAGTTCTTACGAAAGTATTGTAGACTCTCTGGAAAGTTTGAAAGATATGATATGTACAAGTAATGTTATTCATAAACTTTCAGAAGTTAAAGAATGCAAAAAATTTACATCGAACGTTTCAAAAGAAAAATACTGCAGCATGGTAGAAGAAGCAAAAGAATACATAAAAGCTGGGGATATATTTCAGGTAGTTTTGTCACAAAGGCTGAAATTTGAAAGTACTTCGGATCCCTTTGAAGTATACAGAAGATTAAGAGCTAAAAATCCTTCACCTTATCTTTTTTATATAGATTTTGAAGAATTTAAAGTAGCAGGTTCCTCTCCAGAAAGCTTAGTAAGTGTAAAGAATGGACGGGTTATGACTAACCCTATAGCGGGTGCAAGACCTAGGGGAAAAACTTTGGAAGAGGATTTAAAATTAAAAAAAGAATTGTTAGAAGATGAAAAGGAAAGAGCGGAACACGTGATGTTAGTTGATCTTGGGAGAAATGACATAGGGAAAATAAGTGAGTTTGGAAGTGTAAAACTAGATAGATTTATGGATGTAGATTTTTACTCTCATGTTATGCATATAGTTTCCAAGGTTTCAGGAGATTTGAGAAAAGATTTGGGATATTTAGATGGATTAATATCTTGTTTGCCTGTAGGAACTGTATCTGGAGCACCTAAAATAAGGGCTATGGAGATAATTGATGAGCTTGAAGATACTAAAAGAGGTATATATGCTGGTGCAGTTGGATACTTTTCACTTAATGGAAACATGGATACCTGCATTGCAATAAGAACCATACTCTTTAAAGATGGTCATGCGTACGTTCAAGCTGGTGCAGGAATTGTGTATGACTCTGTTCCAGAAAGAGAATATCAGGAAACATTAAATAAAGCTATGGCTATGATAGAGGTGATATAAGATGATACTTTTAATAGATAATTATGATTCATTTACTTATAATCTTTACCAGTATATTGGTGAAATATATAAGAATATAAAAGTTTTTAGAAATGACAAAATATCACTGGATGAGATAGAGAGGTTAAATCCTGAAGGAATAATACTTTCCCCGGGACCAGGTATTCCTGAAAATGCAGGTATATGTATAAAGGTTGTAAAAAAATTCGGGGGTAAAATCCCTATTCTGGGGATATGCCTTGGGCATCAGGCTATTGGATGTGCTTATGGTGGAAAAGTAGTGAGAGCAAACAATATAATGCATGGAAAGACATCAGAAATAAGCATAGTTCCAAATAAATTATTTAAAAATTTGGAAAATTCTATAAATGTTATGAGATATCACTCTCTTATAATAGAGAAAGGTACTTTACCAGAAGAACTTGAGGTGACAGCAGAAAGTTTGGATGACAAAGAGATAATGGCTGTGAAGCACAGGAAATATGAAGTTTATGGACTCCAATTTCATCCGGAATCAATTCTTACAGAGAAGGGAAAGCAAATAATAAAAAATTTTTTGGGGGGGATTTGTAATGTTACAGCAGACAATAGAGAGAATCATATGTAAAAGTAATTTGGAGGAAAGTGAAGCCTATGAAGCTATGAATGAAATAATGCAGGGAAATGCAGAAGATTCTCAAATAGGAGCTTTTCTAGCAGCCTTGAGAATGAAAGGTGAAACTGCAGAAGAAATAACAGGATTTGCAAGGGCGATGAGGGATAATGCGGAGAATTTAAAACTAGAGTCAGAGTATGTTATTGATACTTGTGGAACAGGAGGGGATGGAGGAAGAACATTCAATATATCCACAGCAGTATCCTTTGTAGCTGCAGCTGCAGGAGTGAAAGTGGCAAAACACGGCAACAGAGCAGTATCAAGTAAAAGTGGAAGTGCAGATGTACTTGAAAAGTTAGGCTTTAATATAAATTTAGAACCAAAATATGCTTCCAATTGTATTGATAAAAGTGGTATGGCATTCTTGTTTGCTCAAAAGTACCACCGTGCAATGAAAAATGTAGCCGGTCCAAGAAAGCAATTGGGTATAAGAACAGTATTTAATTTACTAGGCCCACTTACGAATCCAGCTTTTGTAAAAGGCCAGGTACTTGGAGTATATGATAAGAATTTAACTCACACAGCGGCAAAAGTACTTTCAAATTTAGGCTGTGAAAGGGCTATGGTAGTTTGTGGAGAAGATGGACTTGATGAAATAACTACTACTTGTAATACCTATGTGAGTGAATTAAAAGATGGAAAAATATCAGATTATAAAATAAATCCAGAAGATTTTGAAA
Source organism: Clostridium coskatii (assembly GCF_001675205.1). Classification (NCBI taxonomy): domain Bacteria; kingdom Bacillati; phylum Bacillota; class Clostridia; order Eubacteriales; family Clostridiaceae; genus Clostridium; species Clostridium coskatii. The sequence continues at coordinate 39,793 of NZ_LROR01000036.1, forward strand.
TTAATGTATGCAGTATGGATGCCATAAAAGGATATACTGCTGAAGAAAATGCAGCACTTATACGGGAAATTTTTCAAGGAGAAAAAGGTGCTAGAAGAGATATTGTAGTTTTAAACAGTGCAGCAGCTTTATATGTTGGAAAAGCATGTGAAAGCATGGAAGAAGGAGTGAAGATGGCAGAAGATATTATAGATTCTAAAAAAGCTTATGAAAAGATGAATGAACTCATAAAGTGCAGTAATAATTTTTAGGAGGCATGGAAAAATGATACTTGATGAAATAGTGAAAGCTAAAAGACCTCAATTGGAACTTGAAAAACAAAATATGCCTCTTACTAAGATAATAGAAGAATGCAGTGGAAAGGTTACAAGAGATTTTAAAAAAGTACTTGGCAAAGAAGAAATATCTATCATTGCAGAGATAAAGAAAGCATCACCTTCAAAAGGTATTATTGTAGAAGATTTTGATCCTGTCGGCATAGCCAAAATATATGAAAGCATAGATATAGATGCAGTGTCTGTACTTACAGAAAAAAATTTTTTTAAGGGAAGTGATAAATACATAAGCAAAGTAAAAGGGGTAAATTCAAAGCCCATTTTAAGAAAGGATTTTATAATTGATACCTATCAAATATATCAATCCAAATTTATAGGTGCAGATGCTATTTTGCTTATAACAGCCATCTTAAAAGATAAATTAAAAGATTATTACAGTTTAGCAGAAAGTATTGGGCTTCAATGTCTGGTGGAAGTACATGATGAAGAAGAACTTGAAATTGCACTTGAAGCTGGATGTTCCATTGTAGGAATTAACAATAGAAACTTAAAAGATTTTACAGAAGACTTAAAAAATACAGAAAGAATTATAAAGAAAATACCAGAGAAAGTTTTAGTAGTGTCTGAAAGTTCCATAAAGTCTCCAGAAAATATAAGATATTTAAACGGGTTAGGTGTAAGTGCGGTGCTTATAGGAGAAACTTTTATGAGAAATATTAAAGACGAGTACAAATTAAGAGATTTTATAAAACAGTCCAAGTTTTGAAAAGGGTGAATTTATGACTTTAGTAAAGATATGTGGTATAAGGCGAGTTGAAGATGTGGAAATTTTAAACAAGCTCCTCCCAGATTATGCTGGATTTGTGTTTTGTGAAAGCAAAAGGCAGGTTACTTTAAAATTAGCAGAAGAGCTTATTAAAAATTTAGATAAAAAAATAAGGCCAGTGGGAGTTTTTCAAAACAATACTTTGGAAGAAGTGAAAAATACAGCAGAAATGTTGAAGTTAGATGTAATCCAGCTTCATGGAAGGGAAGATGAAAGTTATATAAAAAACTTGTATCCATTTAAAATATGGAAAAGTGTAAGCATTGATGGAAAAGATATATTAGATAATGTAAAACACAAGATAGATAAAATATCAAATTATAATGTGGAAGCAGTGCTTGTAGATAGCAGTGTAGGAGGAAAGATTGGAGGAACGGGCATAAACTTTAATTGGAATGTATTGAAAAACTTAAATATAAATAAGAAATTGGTACTGGCAGGAGGTCTTAATCTGGATAACATAAATACTGCTTTAGAATGTGTAAAGCCCTATGCAGTAGATGTATCCAGTGGAGTTGAAGAAAATGGTGTAAAGAGTTTTGAAAAAATAGATCAATTTATAAAGAAAGTGAGGAATTTTTAATGGATGGAAGATTTGGGAAATTTGGAGGACAGTATGTACCAGAAACAATAATGAATGCAGTTATGCAGCTTGAAAAGGAGTTTAATAAAGCAATAAAAGATGAAAAATTTATAGAGGAATATAAGTACTACCTTAAAGATTATGTGGGAAGAGAAAATCCACTGTATTTTGCAAAGAATTTTACTGAAAAATTAGGTGGAGCAAAAATATATCTTAAAAGAGAAGATTTAAACCATACGGGAGCACATAAAATAAACAACGCACTAGGACAGGTGCTCCTTGCAAGGAGAATGGGCAAAAAAAGGGTTATAGCTGAAACAGGAGCCGGACAGCATGGAGTAGCTACAGCTACGGCAGCTGCTATCTTTGGCATGGAATGTGAAGTATTTATGGGTGAAGAAGATATAAGAAGACAAGCTCTTAATGTATTTAAAATGAAAATATTAGGATCAAAAGTAACTTCTGTAACTTCTGGAACGGGAACCTTGAAGGATGCTGTAAATGAAGCTATGAGAAATTGGGTGTCAAATATAGAAGATACCTTTTATGTAATAGGTTCTGTAATGGGACCGCATCCTTATCCAACTATGGTTAGAGATTTTCAAAGGGTAATTGGAGATGAAGCTAGAAAGCAGATTTTGGAAAAGGAAGGAAGACTTCCTGATTATATCATAGCTTGTGTAGGCGGCGGGAGTAATTCTATGGGAATTTTTTATCCCTTTGTAGAAGATACTTCTGTAAACTTGGTAGGAGTAGAGGCTGCAGGAAAAGGACTTGATACGGATGAACATGCAGCTACTATATCAAAGGGGTCTGTAGGGGTAATTCACGGTATGATGACTTATGTACTTCAAGATGAGGATGGTCAAATACTTCCTGCTTATTCTATATCAGCAGGACTTGATTATCCGGGAATAGGACCTGAACATGCATATTATCATGATATAAAAAGGGCAACTTATGAATCGGCTACAGATAAAGAAGCAGTGAATGCATTTACTTACTTATCACAGGTTGAGGGAATAATTCCAGCACTTGAAAGCTCTCATGCCTTAGCTTATGCCATGAAGCTTGCTCCAAAACTTAGTAAGGATAAAATAATCATTGTAAATTTATCTGGAAGAGGAGACAAAGATATAAATACTATAGCTAATATAATGGGGGTAGAATTATAATGAATAGAATAGATTTAAAGTTTTCAAAGCTAAAGGAAAGAGGAGAAAAAGCTCTAATACCGTTTATAACTTCCGGAGATCCAGATTTAGGTACTACTTTTGAATTAGTAATTGCAATGGAGGAGGCAGGAGCAGATATAATAGAACTTGGAATACCTTATTCAGATCCTCTGGCAGATGGACCTACTATACAGGCATCTTCAAATAGATCCCTTAAAGGCGGAACGAAAATAGCAGGTATAATGGATACGGTGAAAAAGATAAGGGAAAAAACAGAAGTACCTCTTGTGTATCTTGTCTACTATAACTCCATATTCAAATATGGCATGGAAAAGTTTATAAGAGAGTGCAGCGAGTGTGGAGTAGACGGAATTATAATACCAGATCTTCCTATAGAAGAGAGAAAGGACATCGCATCCATTGGAAAAGAATATAATGTACATCTTATTCCACTAGTAGCACCTACTTCAAAGGAAAGAATAGAAAAGATAGTAAAAGATGCAGGTGGGTTTGTATACTGTGTTTCTGTAAATGGTGTTACAGGTACGAGAAGCAGCATAAATACTGATATTGAGGAATATATGAATATAATTTCAAGTTATACGAACGTTCCAAAGGCACTTGGATTTGGAATATCCTCAGCAGAGATGGCTGCAAAATTCAAGCCTTATTGTGAAGGCATAATTGTGGGAAGTGCAGTAATTAAAAAGATAGAAGTTGGAAAAAGTAAAGAAGATATAATTGAAAATGTAAAAAAATTCATTAAAGAATTAAAATTAGCTTAGAATGAAAAAGATGCTATTTTCACATTGTTAATAAATTTGACACTCAAATAACATATTTGTAATGTAAATTTAATTAGAATTAGATTATTCATATTTGCTTGAAAGAAGGTTGGTATAGTGAATAAAAAAATTAAATTTACAAGAAAAAGCATTTTGTTATCATTAATTTTAATATTATCTTCAGTGTTGAATTTTGCTAATTTGGGTATAGAAGGAAATGCAAATATTTTTTATGCTGCAGGTGTGAAAAGTATGATGATGAATTTTAAAAATTTCTTTTTTGCATCTTTTGATCCAGCAGGTTTTGTGACCATTGACAAACCACCTTTAGGCTTTTGGATTCAAACTATATCTGCAAAAATATTTGGATTTAGTGGATGGAGTATAATTCTTCCACAGGCTCTTGCAGGAGTAATTTCCGTTGCAATTATATATCATCTTGTTAAAAGATCTTTTGGAACTTCGGCAGGGCTTATTGCAGCATTGTGCCTTGCAGTAACACCAATATCTGTAGCAGCAGGCAGAAACAATACAATTGATAACTTACTTGTACTGCCTTTATTACTTGCATGCTGGGCTGTTCTTATAGCAGCTGAAAAAGGTAAGATTAGATATCTTATACTGAGTTTAGTTCTTGTAGGTATAGGATTTAATATAAAAATGGTGGAAGCATATATGGTAGCACCTGCTATATATATAACATATCTTCTTGCTTCTACTATGAGGTTTAAGAAGAAAATAAAGGATCTTATTTTAGGTACAGTTGTGCTTTTAGTAGTATCACTATCCTGGGCTATAATTGTAGATTTGGTACCAGCAGGTAATAGGCCTTATATAGGCAGTAGTACTAATAATACAGTTATGCAGCTTATAATAGGTCACAACGGATTAGAGAGAGTTGGAATAAGCGGAAGAAATGCTGGTAAAGATCAAAAGCAGCAAGGAACATTAAAAAATGAATTTAATAAAAACAATACTAAAAGAACAGCAGGTTGGGGTGACTTTGGAAATAGGTCTAATGAATCAAATAAAAACAAGTCATATGCTAATAATGTACAAGGTGGTATGAGATCTAACTCAAAGTCCGGTATTTTTAGATTATTTGGTAATGGCAATATGTCAGATCAAATATCCTGGTTTTTATTATTTGCTATGATTGGATTTATTGTTGCAGCAATAAACGAAAAGTTAAAGGCTCCCTTTGATAATAAAAGAAAGTTATCATTAATATTATGGGTTATGTGGTTATTGCCTGAATTCATATATTTTAGTTTTTCAAAAAATATAACACACACATACTATTTAACAACAATGGCACCATCTATTGCAGCTTTGACTGGAATTGGATTGTCAGCTATGTGGACATTTTATAAAGAAGGTGGCTTAAAATCCTGGATTTTACCAATAGGGCTTATTGCAAATGGTTGTGCTGAGATACTTATTTTATCTTATAATTATAATAGATCAAATGGGTACAAGATTATAATTATAATAACAGGGATTTTATGCATTATATCTTCACTAATATTATGTATAATTAATTTAACTAGAAGTAAAGAGAAAAGTTCAGGTTTTAGTAATAATACAGCATTAAGTAAAACACTGGTTAGTATTGCTTTTATAGGAATTTTAGTTGCTCCTATAGTGTGGTCATTTACCCCAATGGTTTACAAAATGAATGGAAGCAGTCCATCAGCTGGATTGGAGCTTGCAAGGAGTAATCAGCAAAGAGATATGGGTAATACTAGTAACTCAAAACTCATAAAATTCTTAGAAAATAATAAAACAAATGAAAAGTATCTTGTTGTAGTACCTTCAGCTAATTCTTATGGTTCGGATTTAATACTTAAAACTGGTCAACCTGTAATGGCACTTGGAGGATTTAGTGGATCAGATCCTATACTTACAGTAGACAAGTTCAAAAAATTGGTTAGTGATGGAGCTGTAAGGTATGCTTTGGTAAATACAGGCAATGGAAGAGGCTTTATGGGTTTCGGGGGTTCTGGAAGCAACTCGAATAATGATATTGCTAATTGGATTAAGAAAAACGGAAAGGTTGTTCCAGATAGTAAATGGAATAATTCTAATACGTCTAAGAGCAAGGCTGAAAATCAGAGAACTAATGGATTTAGTGGATTTGGCGGAGAAAACAATTCTATGAAATTATATGATTTAGGTATATGACGCAAAATGGGGGCATTGGAGTAAAATAAATTACGTTGTTAGATAGAGTCTCTATAGTATAAAATAACGTGAGTTCGAAGAGTAAAATGGAAATATTTAAGGTATAAAAAACCCATCAAAATGTTTTATTATTATAAGTGATGAAACAAACAAAATAAAACATTTTGATGGGATTTTATACAAGATTTATTAATAGAAATATTTTATGGCATAGATAATTATTGTATCCATTTTGAAGAATATTGCAAAAATTATTACTTAAGTAATGATGAAAGTAAGCCTCATTTAAATTATAATATGAGTATTCTAAAACTTTCTTGTACCTTTCTTCGAATGTAAGCTTCATTTTTTCAGCCATTTAAATTATTTTTAATACAGCTTTAATAACTTTACCATTGTGAGAGTCTTCAAAAGCTTTGTTAATATCTTCAAAATCATAGAATTTAATTAATTTATCAAATGGAAATTTACCTTCTTTATAGTATTGAATTAACTGAGGAATAAACAACTTTGGAATAGAATCACCTTCTACAATCCCAATTAGAGATTTTGCTTCACCCATTAATTCTTCTTGTACATTAATGGTCAAATCTCCAGTTGCTCCTAACACTACTGCAGTACCTAAGAAACGAACACAAGCAAGAGCTTTCTTTACAAAATCACCAACTCCAGTGGTATCAATTGCATAGTGGCATCCTCCATTTGTGATTTTCTTAATTTCACAAACTATATCATCAGTTTCTTTTCTGTTTATAGTATGAGTTGCTCCAAGCTCTTTTGCAAGTTCTAAACTGCTTGGATTTCCTCCTACTGCAATAATTTTTGAACATCCTGTAATTTTAGCTGCCATAATAGCACTCATTCCTACAGTTCCACATCCAAATACCGCAATAGTAGAACCAAATTTTGGATTTAATCTATTTAATACAGCACCTGCACCTGTTTGAATGCCACAACCTAGGGGACCTACCAATGCAAGATCTATATCATCATCAACTTTTATTGCACTGTTTTGATTTACCACTGCATAAGTTGCAAATGAGGATTGTCCAAAGAATGAAGATATTTCTTTCCCATTTTGTGAAAGTCTTTTTGTACCATCACTCATAACCCCACCAAAATTAATTGCATTAAAATTTTCACATGCATGTTGATGTGCACTTAGACAGTTTTCACAATGTCCACAAAACCCAAAGGAAAATCCAACATGGTCACCCTTTTTAAAGTCAGTAATACTACTACCAACCTCTTCTACAATACCACAACCTTCATGCCCAAATACTGCTGGTAAAGGTACCGGAATCACTTGTAGTTTTGCAACTTCATCAGTATGACAAACACCACTTGATACTATTTTTACAAGTATCTCATCTGCCTTTGGTGATGCTAATTCTACCTCTTCAATTTTAAAATCTTGCCCTTTTTCATGAACTACTGCCGCTTTTATTTTCATAATAATCCCCTTTCTTTAAATATCTAGTGCACGATAGTATCCGTTTGTAACTGCATCAACAACACGACCCGGCTTAATACAGTCGCCTGTTTCAAATACACGTGGCGCTGCGTTATAGAAGCTGTCTGCAACTGCACGGTCAGCTTTCATACCTGCTGCTAACAAAATGCTGTCAGCCTCAAAAGTAACTTCACCATCTGTTGTTTCACAGACAAGTCCTTCAGCTGTAACAGCCTTTGCCTTTGTATTTACATTAATCTTTATATTGCTGCCGCGCATTGCCATTATCATTGCACTCTTGTGCATAAAATAAGAATCTGTTGCCCAATCGCTTTTCATCTCAACGATTGTAACATCCTTTCCAAGGCTATCCAGATAAATTGCACATTCGCATCCAACAAGACCTCCGCCAAGGATAACAACTTTTTGCCCAAGTGCAGGAGCTTTCTGATGAAGAGCTTCAAGACCAACAACTTTCTCATTATCAATTCCAGGGATTGGTGGAACAATTGGTTTAGCTCCAATAGCTGTAATAATGACATCAACATTCTCTGCTGCAGCCTGCTCAGCAGTGAGCTCTGTATTCAAACAAACCTCAACGCCTGATTTCTCCAAACGTCCTTTTAATACGTTTACAAAGTTGAACATATCCTGCTTAAAAGGAATATACTGTTCAGAAAGAAGCTGTCCGCCAAGTTCACTGCTCTTTTCATAAAGAGTAACAGAATGGCCACGATCAGCTGCTGTAATAGCTGCTTCCATACCGCCTGGACCACCACCAACTACGATAACCTTCTTTGGCGTTGTGACTGGAAATGCATGCTTGTTTTCCAGCTCATTACCGATAACTGGGTTAAACGAACAACAGAATGTTCTATTTGTTAAATAATTGAAGAAACAGGTGTAGCAGCGGCAGCAACGATTAATATCATCTGAATTTCCTGAAAATGCTTTTTCTGGGAAATATGGATCAGCCAGTGATTGACGTGCAATCTGTATGATATCTGCTTTTCCTGAAGCAATAATTTCTTCCATCATGTCCGGATCATTTAGTCCTCCTAATGTAGCAACTGGTGTCTTAACATGCTTTTTAATCTCAGACGCAAGATATACATTATAACCATGTTTAATAAACATAGATGGGTGAGTAAGTGTAAATACCTCCGGGTCTTCATGAATACCAGCAGAAACGTGGATAATATCGACCTTACCATCCAGCATTTTGGCCATCTTGATGCCTTCTTCGATTGTGTATCCATCTTTCGTATACTCTGCTCCACTCATACGAAATTCAATTGGATAATTAGGTCCAACAGCTTCACGTACTTTTTCTATTACCAGTAGTGGAAAACGCATACGATTCTCCAGACTGCCCCCCCATTTATCTGTTCTGTGATTCATGGTTGGAGAGCTGAACTGACCAAGCAGCCATCCATGACCACCATGGATAAGTACCATGTCAAAGCCAGCTTCTTTCACCAGTTTTGCACCTTTAGCAAAACAATCCGCAACTCTGTAGATATCCTCATCTGTCATGCTGCGAACCTGAAGTCCTTCTGGATTTATTTCATCATTGGGCCCAATTAATGTGCCATCAGCAGTGCCATGGCCACGGGCATTTCCATATTTTCCCCCGTGGGCTAGTTCCATTACTGCATTACAATTGTGACGATGTATAGCGTTTGAAGCTTCCTTAAGTGAAGGGAGAGACATTATGTCATAGAGCTTTATTTCCTTTGTGTGTGTACGACCAATAGCGTCTACAATACCAAGACCAATGGCTACACTGGCAAGACCACCGCGTGCACGATTTTCATGGAATGCGATTTCTTCTTTCCTCATATTACAGTCTGCGTCTAATTCCGGGTTGGACATAGGCGCACCAAAAATTCTGTTTTTAAAAGTAACTCCGTTAATCTTAATAGGGCTGGCAAGATGTGGATAATATTTGTTTTTCATATCCTTCTCCTCCTTTTTTATCTAAGTTTGATAATTTCTTGACACCTTAAGTATATATGATAAAATTAAGACAAAAAAGAAGAAAAATCATTGTATACCTACAACCAAAATGTTGTATGCAAAAAGTTGTTTCGTAAACATTTGCGATTTTTAATTATAGTTGTGCTATTTTCTATAAGAAATTTATTATACAATGTGTGATAATTTACTATATTTAAAAAAGTTATGAAGGAGGATGAGGTATGACATTCAGACAAATGGAAGTCTTTATAGAAGTATGCGAGTGCAAAAGTATCAATAAGGCATCTTCGGTATATCATGTGTCCCAGCAAGGAATATCCAAAATAGTTCGAGAACTGGAAAAAGAGCTGGGATGTCAACTGCTTTACAGAAATAGCAATGGAATATCTCCCACAAAATATGGTGCGTATTTTTTGGATGAATGTCGTATTATTCTGGAGCGAAAAAGATATATGTATTCCCATATTTCTCAGATAAAAGATGTGCCTCAGGAAACCATTTTTCTTGGTATGGCCTTTGGCGTAATTTCCGTAATGCCTTATAAACTGATTACAGATTTCGAGAATATACATCCACACGTGAATATTGAATATTCAGATCATGCAGACTTTTATCTGGAAGAACTTTTGAAAAAAGACGAATATGATTTCTGTATTACAACTGGTGTCATAGATGCAGACCGCTTTTCTGCTGAATGTTTAATTCAAGAACATATATATCTGTGTATTCCGTGGACACACGAATTATACCGCAAAAAACACATCCATCTAGATGATTTGAACTGTCAACGATATGCCATGTTTAACACACAATTTCACATCCGCCACAATTTTGTTGCCGCTTGTCAAAATGCAGGATTTAACCCAATTATTGATATATCCTCTGGTGATTTCAACTCCTTAAGAGAGATTGCACAACATAACAACCTTCTGTTTGTTGTTCCGGAACATACCATACGTCCGGATGATTCCAAACTCAGATATTATAAATTCCCGGATGATAACTTTAGCTGGGACGTATATTTCGTAAAGAAAAGAAATAAAGTGTTGACTGAAAATATGTTGGCATTTTATCGATATATAAAACAACAACTTCCTAAACTCAACAATCATCAGAGTACAATAGCTTTCCATGATCTCAATGAATAGCAAGCTCAACCTTTCAGGTTTCGCAATTACCCGGGGGACGTTAGCAAATTGTTAACAATTTGCTTTGATATATTTATAAAACCTGCCTAATCAAACCAGTTACTTGATGAAAATTTCATCCATATATTTGTGCATAATTGGAGATATACTTTATAATTCAATTACAGGCATTTTGTTTCAATACTATCCACAGTTTTTATTACTAATTAGTTCAAATATTCTTATTATAGTCCTACTAAATGTCATTGGACTTTTGATAATATATTTTGGCATGAAAAAACTTTTCTCAAATATTGAAAATCAATATAAAATCAATATTGATTTAAATAAGAAATAAGAAATAAGAAATAAGGATTGTAAAAATTTTACAAACAAAAAGATACAGGCTTTTATTAGCTGTATCTTTTTGTTTAGGTATTTCAATATTACAAAAATGTAACCTTAGATGGTAAAATGTAAGCTAACTCCATGGCAGAATATATAAAAATGAACTAATATAAGTATATGAATACAGTTATAGAAACAAAAAACTTAAAAATGTTCAAATTCTTTGACATATAGGGGGTATTTATGAAATTAAAGAAAAGAAAATTAGTGGTTATACTAGTAATAGCAGCTATTATAATTGCTGCAGCAGGAATATTTGCTTACAATTTGTTTAATAGAAAAGTAAGTTCGCCTGTACTCAATAATGCAAGTAGAAATGAAAAGTGGACAGCAGATTTAAAGTTTGTAAAAAGTGAACTGCCTAAAAAGCATAAAAATCTGTTCTTTTCAAAAAGTAAGGTCGAATTTGACAGGGATATGGATTCACTTATAAGTAAAGTTGACAAATATAATGATATGCAAATTAAATGGGAGCTTACGAAAATAATAAGTTCTATAAACGACAGCCATACATCTGTTGTTATGCAATCCAAATCAGCGTACCCCGTAAATTTTTTTCAATTTGAAGACGGAATTTACCTGGTAAATTCATCTTTAGCATATAAAGATTTCTTGGGCAAGAAATTAGTGGCAGTAAATGGATATTCCATAGAACAATTACACTTAAAACTGGATCCCATTATATCTAAGGATAATAAAGCTATTTTGAAGAATCAATTTTGCAGTTTACTTAGGTTTCCCGGTGTGCTTAAATTTGCAGGAATAGCAAAAAATGATGATACAGTTTTTACTTTTGAGGGGTCACCAAATACTAGTGTTACTGTAAAGTCTTTAAATAAAGAAGAATTTGATAAAACCAAATTTTTATCTGACGATTCCAAATATATAAATAATATTCCACTTTCAAAGAAAAACTCAGATAAAAACTATTGGTTTAAGTACATTGAAAAAAGCAGTACCATCTATGTGAAATACAATAGTTGTTCGAATATGAAGAATTATTCATTTTCAAGTTTTACAAAGGATGTATTTAAAACTCTTGACAGTAAAAAAGCTAAAACGTTGGTTATAGATTTACGTGACAATGGCGGTGGAAATTCTAAAATGTTTGATTCTTTTCTAGATGAAATAAAAAAGAGGAGCAATATAAATAAAAAAGGAAATTTATATGTAATTATAGGAAGAAAGACATTTTCCTCTGCAATATTGAATACTATGGATTTAAAAAACAGTACGAATGCTCTGCTTATTGGGGAACCAACCGGAGGCAAGCCAAATCATTTTGGTGAGGTTAAGGTAATACATTTATCAAACACCAATGTAGATATACAGTATTCTAGTAAATATTTTAAAACAACAAGTAAAGATACGGATTCCATTTATCCTGACGTAAATATCACTTTAAAAGCATCGTCTTATTTTAATGGTAAGGATGACTTTTTAAACTATATTTTAGATAGACAGGGTATTAAGTAAAAAAGTGTACCTGCATTTGGGAAAAATACGGGTACACTCTTTTTAGCTATTTGAGTCAAGTAAATTCACATTGAGATTATTAAACAAGTTATTATTGTAACTTTTAGCAGCTTGCTTTTGTAAATTTGCTTTTTTAATATCTTCTTCAGCTACTTGTGAGAGCATTCTATTTTCTGCTTTTCTCTGCTGTTTCAGTCTCTTTAACCTTTTTTCTAATAAGTCATCAAACTGAGTCATAAGTGATGGGCTGCTTTAATGATTTTATGTAATCCCTTGTGCTTTTTTCATCATCACAAATTGCTATATTTAACATTGTTTTCATGCACTCCTCTAGTGAACTATCGAAGTAAAAAATATATACTTTAACAAATGAGCGTTTTTTTGTAATGAAATTGTTGATGAAGTGAAAATTATTACCCACCAATGTTATCCCAATGCTCGTAGGCTTCATTGAGTTCCATAAATGCATTTGCTTTGTTTCTTGTGGCAATTGCACCCCGCAGTCGTGCTACATTCATGGTAAGTGAATCGATTTCATCCTTTTCTGCACTAAATTGAACTCTAGCGACTACTTTTTTCCACGCATTTGACAACTGATCAGTTTTTTTATAGGCATCATCCCATTTGCTATTTTTTACATCTTCCATAACCAGTTGAATACACTTGGGTATGTTATCATTTTTTGTCAAAGGCTTTTTTAAAAAATTATCGCTAATCATCACTAATACAAATAAAGTTAATGTTACTATAGGAATGGTTTTAACTAAAAAATTTCTCATAAATAACAGCTCCTCCTTAATAGGGTCCTTTATAGTCCCCGATGTCAGTTATCTTGACCATATGATCATCATATTTATCTACATAAAGAGATCCAGCAGGATTTAAAGTGGCTAGAAAAACATCGGAAATATTATTGATTTTTTGTAATTTCAATTGATGGATGAGCCATTGCTTAGTCTTATTTAGTTGTTTAAGATTTTGTTCAATAAGTATTCCATCATAAATGAGTTCTGTACTTATACCTGATGCTTTTTTAGGAATGTTCATGTCTTTAGCTGTTACAGGTTCACATTCAGGCTTTTTAAGTACAGAAAGTTGTCCGTTAGGTTCAATAATGGCAAAGTCTACATCTGATAAATCAAATACATCTTTATTTCTTAAAAGTTCCATAAGATCAGATACTGTATATTTCATCTGCCTCAAAGTATCTTCCATTATCTTGCCATTCATTATAACTATAGTTGGTTCACCACCTATATATTTTGCCGCATATCGCCATTTTATTGTTATATACTCCATTAAATAACTTAAAGCTGCCCAGCAAAATAAACCTACCCAATGGGGCCAAGCTCTACTTGATAAGTCTGTAGTGAGGCTTGCAGCAATAGATCCTATTGTAATACCTACTACATAATCAAAAAATGTTAACTGACTTATTTGCTGTTTACCTAATATCTTTGCAAAGATAAGTAAAGTAAAAAAACCAATAATAGAACGTACTAAAACAACTAATCCTTCATTCAATGTTATTTTCCTCCTGTGTTACTATTCTTTATACAGTAGTTATTATCCGATATAAGTTGAATTTTATTCTGTTTCTGTGGAAAAAGGTTTATTGTATTTTAATTATAGTTGTACCTGTAATTATTAGATTAATTGTTTATTAGTTGACTTTTTTCAATATTTATCATATTATATACTTAATAGCTAACAATTAATAATTAAACTTAATTTTCAGTTAATGAGATGATTTTATGTATATGGAAGATACGGTATATATAGTTGGAAATGCCAAAACTAATGAGGATAATGCCATTACCATTAAATTTAATTCTTTTTACATAGGTTTTGTAGTGGATTTAAGTACAGATAAAATAGTTGATTTAAATTCATCTTCTACACTAAGAACTACGGATGAATTTATAAGATCTCTTTTAATAGGTAGAAACCTTAGAATATTTGATGATAAATTAAAAGAAGAAGTTATAAAAAGATATCATGGTTCATCTCAAAAAGCCATTATTGTAGCTTACAGAGATGGAGTTAAGAAATATAATGAAGTGAAAAAAAAATATTTTTAAATTACTGTTTTGTTTATGGTAAATAAGTTACCCTTATTTTAAAGTGAATGAAAGCCAGTAAAAGCAATGTTAATATGCTTTTGCGGGCTTTTTTTGTATTAATTTCAAGGAGGTTCTCTAAATGAAAATAAAAGATATAAAAATAAAAAGAATATCCGTTCCGCTGAAGACACCATTTAAAACAGCGCTCCGTACTGTGGAAAGGGTTGAAGATATTATAGTTGAAATATACACAGATACAGGAAATATTGGCTTTGGAGAAGCCCCACCTACTGGAGTCATAACAGGAGATACTATTGGATCTATAATAGGGGCCATAGAAGATCACATAAAGAAATCCATTATAGGCATGGATATAGAAAATTTTGAAACTGTAATACAGAAATTAAATAAGTGCATTGTAAAGAACACTAGTGCAAAGGCTGCAGTGGACATAGCACTTTATGATTTATACGGTCAGTTATATAAAGCACCACTGTACAAGCTTCTAGGTGGGTTTAGAAAAGAAATAACAACAGATATAACTATAAGTGTAAATGAACCTGAAGAAATGGTAAAAGACAGTATAGATGCTATAAAAAGAGGATATAAAACTTTAAAAATAAAGGTAGGTAAAGATTCTAAAAAAGATTTGGAAAGAATGAAAGCTATAAGACAGGCTATAGGATATGATGTTCAGCTTAGAATAGATGCAAATCAAGGATGGAAGCCTAAAGAAGCAGTAAAAGTACTAAGAGAAATGGAAGATGCAGGACTTAACATTGAGTTTGTGGAGCAGCCTGTTATAGCACATGATATAGATGGATTAAAGTTTGTTACAGACAACGTATCCATACCAGTTTTAGCAGATGAGAGTATATTTTCCCCAATGGATGCCTTAAATGTTTTAGAGAGAAGAGCAGCAGATTTAATAAATATAAAACTCATGAAAACAGGCGGAATATACAATGCATTAAAAATATGTTCTTTAGCAGAAATACATGGAATTGAGTGTATGATAGGGTGCATGTTAGAAGCAAAAGTAAGTGTAACAGCTGCAGTGCACCTAGCTTGTGCAAAGAGTATCATAACTAAAATCGATTTGGATGGCCCTGTGTTATGTAAGGAAGATCCAATAAACGGTGGGGCAATATTCAATGAAAGCAAAATAACACTTACAGATAAACCTGGACTTGGAATAGAATCTATCAATTATTAATAAGTTAAAATGAAGTCCTTAGGCTAAATCCCTAAGAACTTCTATATAAATATTATATTTTAATAAATTTAGGAGGGGAAAAATGGGTACAAACAATTTAAAAAAACTGTCACTTGTAGCACTAATTTTAATGATTTTTACCGAAGTGTTTGGCTTTGCTAACATGCCAAGAGCATTTCTCCTTATGGGATATTCATCTATTCCATGGTATATAATATCAGGAATAGCATTCTTTATTCCATATGCATTTATGATGGCTGAATTTGGTTCTGCATTTAAAGATGAAAAAGGCGGAATTTATTCATGGATGAATAGATCTGTAGGACCTAAATATGCTTTTGAAGCAACATTTATGTGGTATGCTTCATATGTTGTCTTAATAGTTGATATGTGTTCCCTTATATGGATTCCACTTTCAAATCTAATATTTGGAAAAGATGTAACAGCTAGTTGGGGATTTTGGGGACTTAAATCCACCCAAGTTATAGGAATTTTTAGTATTATTTTTATAGTAGCCATAACATTTATAGCTACTAAGGGATTAAAAGACATTTCAAAAGTTACCTCAATTGGCGGTACCGCAGTTATGTTATTAAATGTTTTTTTGATTATAGGTGCTGTAATTGTGCTTATAGCAAGCCATGGACATCTTGCACAGCCTCTTAGTTTTACAGTATCTCCAAATCCAAAATACAGTAGTTCTCTTTCAATTTTATCATTTATAGTATTTGCTATATTTGCTTATGGTGGAATTGAAGTTGTAGCAGGACTTGTAGATCAGACTGAAAAACCTGAAAAAAATTTCGCAAAAGGAATGGCTATATCTGCAATAGTCATAACACTAGGATATTCTATAGGTATATTTATGTGTGGTATATTCACAAATTGGAAACAGGTACTTTCAAACCCAGATGTTCATTTAGCTAATGTTGCATATGTTATAATGCAAAACCTGGGGTACCAGTTAGGAGTTAGCTTTAATTTAAGTCAATCTGCAGCACTTACATTAGGTGCTTGGATAGCAAGATTTGTTGGACTATCAATGTTCCTTGCACTAACAGGAAGTATTATAACTGTATTATATGGTCCACTTAAACAGATAATAGAAGGTACTCCAAAAGGGTTATTTCCTGAAAAAATAACAGAGATAAAAGATGGTATGCCTAAAAATGCAATGTGGGTACAGTGTATCATAATTGTTTTATTTTTAGTACTACTTACAGTTGGTGGAGAAGGAGCATCCAAGTTCTTTAACATAGTTGTAAGCATGACAAATGTAGCATTGACAATTCCGTATATGTTTATAGCAGGAGCTTTTGTTCCTTTTAAGAAGAAAGAGGAAATTAACAAGCCATTTATAATTTTTAAGAGCTATAAATCTTCATTGATCTGGGAAATAGTTGTTGTATTTACTATAGGATTTGCAAATTTATTTACAATAATTGCTCCAGCATTTCAAGGTGACATGCAAAGCACCATATGGATGGTTGTAGGTCCTATATTCTTCTCAATTGTAGCATTTATACTGTACTCCAATTATGAAAAAAAGAATAAAGCTTTAAAACAAAAAGTAGAAAATTAGGAGGCACGAGACATGCTGTATGAAAAAATATTAGCTGCAATAGATTTAAAAAAATTGAATTGTGCATTTGTCATAGAAAATCTTAAAACAGGAGAAAAAATTGCCTATAATGAAAATGTAGTGGTGCCTTCTGCAAGTCTTATAAAGATACCTATAATGATGGAGATATTGAATCAAGTTAAAGAAGGAAAACTTTCACTTAAACAGAGGATAACAGTAGAGGACAATGTAAAAGTACCTTTTAGCATACTTAATCTTTTGGAAAGTGGAAACAGCTATACTCTAAAAGACGTAATAACCTTGATGATAATTCAAAGTGATAATACGGCTGCAAACATACTGATGGATCTTGCAGGGATGGACAATGTGAACAATTATGTTAAAAATTTAGGAATAAAAAATACAGTACTTCAGAGAAAGATGATGGATTCAGAGGCAAGAAAAGAAGGCAGGGAAAATAAAACTACTGCTGCAGAAATGGCAAAATTCTTTGAAATTATCTATAAAGGTGAAAAGGCTAAGGGATCCTACAGCGTCATTATGAAGAACATATTGACTAGCCAGCTGGATAATAGTGTTATGAGACTTAATATTCCCGATGATACACTTATTGCTCATAAGACAGGGGATTTAGATGGAATAAGCCATGATGCAGGTATAGTATATCTTCCTAATGTTGATTATATTTTTTGTGGACTTACCTGGGATGCTGTTACAAATAACTTTGCCAGAGAAACAATTGGAAAGATTTCTAAAATAGCTTATGATTATTTCATATCTTTATAATAAACAGAGTTCTTGGCATCAGATGGAGTTTTAACTCCACCTGATGCTTAGAAATCGTTATCCAGGGACGTAGCTGCTCTTTACTCCAACTTGGAGAAGTGGGAGTATTAGAGCAGGTAGTCATCGGATAAAGGCTAAAGGATGATGGACTGTCTATGAAGGCAGTCCATTTTAATTGTAAGATTTTAGTTTCTAACTACCTAATTTTCTAATCCAGGCTATGATTAAGGATATAGAAGGAAATAAGATTATATATGTAATAACATATATAGGATATATAGAAGACGCTACATATGCATGATCTGCTGGTGAACTGAACATGATAATTGAAAATATAATGCTTATAATTCCAACAGGAGTAACTAAAGGTTTATAAGATTGTAATTTGAAAAACTGGGCTATGGATAGAACTGTTGCGTAATAGAATATACATATTTTTACAAATTCGTTAAATAATAGTATTAGTGCAATTAATATTTCCATTCTCGTAATAATTTCTCCCACATTTATGGATCTTGCTACTTGATAAGATGGAAGAAAATGAATAGAATTTATATTCCCAAGCATTGCTATATTTCGCAAGATAACACTTAAAAAAAATATACTTCCTGCAATTAAACCTATAAAAGCAGATTTTTTTACTTTTTTTATATCATTAACGTATGGAAAAATCATTAGTAATACAACTATTTCACCAAAGGGAATAGATATCATAAGATTGGTTCCTTGAACAAATTCTTTTAAGTTTATTTGAAAAAGAGGTAAAAAATTTGATAAATGCATATCTTTAATAGTAAGTATTGTAATAAATACAGCCATAATAATTGATACTATACCTAAAATGAAACTGGCCCTAGCTATAACTTCTAATCCTTTTTTTAGAGCATATATGCAGACTATTGTAAGTATTACTATAAATACACTAATATCTACTTCTGTAAAAAGATATGTAGAAAAAAAGTCTGCAGTAAATCTGAAGTTAGCAGAGATTATGTACCAAAAGTAGGAAATATATAATATAGATATAATTTTTCCTAAACAGCGCCCATACAATATATCATTTATCTCTATCAAATTTTTATCAGGAAATCTTTTATTTAGAGATGTATAAATTAATAACAAGGGCAGCATTATAGTAAAGCCTGCTAATAAGACTATCCAGGTATTTATTTTTGTTATTCCAACTATAAAAGCTGCGGTAAGTGTGGAAGCTTGAAGTAAACCAATAATTAAAAATGATAATTGGGAGCCTGATATTGTACCTTTTTCAATTTTCATGAAAAGTCACTACCTCTATAATAAAAATTAGATTCATTGATAATTTAAATGTAATAAATCTTTCACTACAAATTCCATGCCTTTTACAGGATTAGGTATAGGTATTCCTAAGATATAGGATAGGCTTAGTATAAAAGCTATAATTAAGAATATAGAAAATATTTTTAGTTCATGCCAATATTTATTTTTAATCATCTCCGGTACTTCGTAAAATGTTATACTTATAAAAATGATTATGGATAAAAATATCATTTTTTATACCTCATTATAATTAGTAGTGTTAATCTTTAGACATAATGGGTTTAGTAATTCTGCCTGTTCGTCTCAACTTTGCATCTACATTTATGCTTACAGGAATGTTTTGAAAAGTTTCTTCCCAGTTTTTTTGAATCTTATTCCACTGACCAGGATAATGCTGATATATAGTATCTCCAAAACCAAATATATCTGCATTTAATCTTCGAGATTTTTTTAATGCAAGCATTATTTCTTTTTTTATAGTATCTTCCTCACGCTTTTCAAGAATTGAAAAAGCTTTTGGATTTGATAAATCTTCAGAAGAAAGTTGCTCTTGCAAATCTCCTTCTTGTTTAATTTTTATTTGTATGCTTAGTCCACCGTCTTTTACTTGTGGAATTATTTTACCTGTTGCGTGAGTTGTTACTATGTTTACTTTGTCATTGATGTCCTTATTTGATGTACTTATACTGACAATTCCATTCTTCATTTTATTAGTACACCATAAGAGTCCCCGGGTTTCTTTTTCATTAAGGCTTCCAACCATCGTACCTTTTTTAAATACTGCTGTTTCTGAAAGGTATGCTATTTTTCTATTATTGTCATTTGAAATTTCAACTATAGGTGCAGTGGGCGCTGTAGTTTTACTCATCAATTTAGATGAAAAATCTTTTAAATCTACAGCTGGTATCTGAGATACTTGCTGTTGGTTTTTAATCAATTCTCCTATATTTCTTCCAGGAGTGGCTTCAAGTTCTGGTTTTACATTTAATATTTCACTAGCAGGCTGTTTAGATACTAAAATCCATGTCAAGAGGCGAGTTTCACGATATCGCAAGAAGAAATCCATATACTTTTCAATACCCTCTTCTGCGGAATCTTTTCCGAATATAACCACTTGATTATGTGAAAAAAATAAACTACGATTTAGTTTACGATTAAAAGCTTTTGCTGCATCGGAAATACTTTTCCCCTTTTCTTTTAAATTTAAGTAACCGGTATTACTTGAGCCTCCATCATTTCCTTTTGAAGAACTTTTAATACCTGATACATTAGCTAGCTGAACAGTCATTTCTACAGGATAACCATCTTCTTTTCCTTTGTCAATTCCCATTCCTATTACTATGGCTAATTTATTTAACTCATGCGCACTCCAACAGGAAGTTAAATTTAAAGCTACCAAAATACATATAACTATTTTTATTACTGCATTTATGTATTTTTTCATTAGATTCACCTCATAAACAGAGTTCTTGGCATCAGATGGAGTTTTGACTCCACCTGATGCTTATTAACAGGATTCTTAGTGCTTCAGCACTTAGAAGGCGTTATCCTTTAGGAAAAATCGTTATCCAGGGATGTAGCTGCTCTTTACTCACACTTGTAAAAGTGGGAGTATTAGAGCAGGTAGTCATCGGATAAAAATGTGCTGGTATTTCTAATTGTTATTTTCTTTTAATGGTGGTTCTGGCTTTGACCCTGGTTTTTGTCTTTTCAAATTGTGCCATCCTATAGTTTTAGGTCTAGTAGACATATTCCACAAGTGAGTTCTTATGAAACTATCCTTTAAGTCTTCTTTATTTAATGGGGCAAGAGGAGCTAAATATGGGGTGCCAAAAGATCTTAAAGATGCGATGTGTACAAGTAAAATCAATATGCCAATACCAACTCCAAATATACCTAGCATTCCAGCTAATATAAGAAATATCATTCGCAAAATGGCAGCTACATCTGTATACACAGGAACTACGAAACTGGATACAGCTGTTAATGCTACTACAATAACCATAAGACCTGATACTAGTCCTGCTGTTACGGCAGCTTCACCTATTACTAAAGCCCCTACAATGCTTACTGCCTGACCTACTGGACGAGGCAAACGTACTCCTGCTTCTCTTAAAATCTCAAAAGTTATTACCATAAGACCAGCTTCCATAACTGCAGGAAAAGGAACTCCTTCCCTACCTGCTGCCATAGTAAATAATAAGGTAGTGGGTATTAGTTCTTGATGAAAAGTAGATAACATTACATAAGTAGCTGGAGCTAATATACTTATAAAAAAGGATGTATATCTTAAAATTCTTAAAAAACTTGCAAAATATGTTCTTGAATAGTAGTCTTCTGCACTTTGAAAACCTTCAACAAAAAGCATTGGCATAGTAAGTACAAAAGGAGTTCCATCAACTAAAATAGCAGCCCTGCCTTCTAATATTTTGGCAGCTGACGTATCCGGCTTTTCCGAATTACCCACAGTAGGAAAAATGGAATAAGGGGCATCTTCTATAAATTGTTCAATGTAGCCTGATTCTAAAATAGCATCTGTATTAATCCTATTTAGTCTTTGTTTTATTTCCTTTATAAGCTTAGGATTAACAACTCCCTTTAAATAAACAATACATACACTAGTCATTGTTTGTGTACCAATTTCCATTGTTTCAAAGGTTAAGTTAGGATTTTTGATTTTACGTCGTAAAAGTGTCATATTTGTGGCCATAGTTTCACAAAAACCTTCCCTAGGTCCTCTTACTACAGCTTCAGTTTTAGGTTCTTCTACACCGCGGGTTTCCCATCCCTTTGAATGAATAATTAAAGCTTCTTTGCAGCCGTCCACAAGAAATATGGTATCGCCAGATAAACATCTATCTATTATTTGATTTACTAATGCAACTTGTTTAACATTCCCAACAGAAAGCATACAATTTTTTATAACGCTAATACTATCTAGCTCTAATTCACTTTCTAAATTACACAGTTTGCTGTCGTACATAAAAGGTTTAATTATAAGTTCATTTATAGTTGCTTTTTCTGTCATACCTTCTAAAAATATAATTGCAGCATTTATTTGCAGTTTAGAACCAAAGGAAAATTTACGGTAAATTATATCACTGCTTGAACCTAAAATATTTTTTAAAACATTTAGATTATCTTCAAGGCTAGTAGAAAGTTTTGGTTGTGGAATTTTCCCCTTTGAATTTTCACCACTTACATT
Organism: Clostridium coskatii; assembly: GCF_001675205.1. NCBI lineage: Bacteria > Bacillati > Bacillota > Clostridia > Eubacteriales > Clostridiaceae > Clostridium > Clostridium coskatii. Next base: position 62,216 of record NZ_LROR01000036.1, read on the forward strand.
AGTATTTTTAAGCTGCATGAATTTAAACTTTTTATATATATAATTAAACACTTTATTTACCTCTATTTTTATTTTATAGCATTAGTATTTGTTTACTGACAGGACATTATTCACTGTTCTTTTTTCTTCTCAGATGTCTCTTTGCCGAAGGCATCATTATTGTATTTTATTCCCAAAGTATAGAGAAAAAGCTGGTAAAGCAATATACATACTACAACAGCAGCATATGTCCAGGAAACAATAACCATTAAGGTAGGATAAAAGCCTCTTCCTTCTAATGACTTTTTAAAAAATTCTATAAACCACATAGTTTTACCACCTCAAAATAATATTTACAATTCAGACCTTCTCCTTTTTATACAGTAAATCATTAATAAAAGTAGGGGAAATATATTGGAATAAATTATTGTAAAATAGTGAACGTCGAAGGGAAACATCCATATGTGATAGGCATAACTTGGTTCAAATACAATGGAAAACCAGAGCAAAAAAATACTAAATAAAATAAGAGTTAATTTATAAGTTTTTAGTTTAAATATAGTAGTTAACATTATAGTAATTGCATATAGGTATATGGACATTTTGAAAAATCCACCAAAGAATATAATAAGTATACCTATAGCATCTATATTGGTTATTATATTTTCTATATTAATTAGTCGTAAAGTTTCCACAAATGGGATAGTTGTAATTGAAGTAAATTTAGGACCCAATACTGTAATATCCATTATTAAAGAAAAGCAAAGAAGTATTCCAGAATATAAAACTGCTTTTGCTGTAGTTTTTCGTACAGAACTTTTATCATTAGAATAATGCCAATACATTAAAAAGATGAAAATTTCTCCAAAGGGAAACATTATTACACTGGGTAGGGTTTGTAAAATAGGTTTAATGCCATTTCCTAAAACAGGTGTTAACTTTTTAAAGTCTACATCTCCTGATATATAAACCAATATGTATATACTTAACAGAAATAATATAAGAATAGGAAATATTATCTCACTTGCACGAGCTAAAGTTTCAACCCCTTTTAATAGAGTATATACACTAACAGATAGGAATAGAGAAATTATAATCCATAATGGAGTTTCAGGAAGAGTTGTCAAATTTATTAGTTCACCAAATTCTCTAAGATTACGAGCTGTATGCCAAAGGCAATCTAATATGTAAAATAAAATAAGTGGTATGCCAAAAGATTTCCCTAATATGGCGATAATTATTTCAGCATAATTTTTATCAGGAAATGCATTTTGAAGTTCTGTGTAAATCCATACAAATACTAAGCCAATCAATAAGGCAATTAAAATGACAATCCATGCATCTTGTTTTGCATTGATACCTAGAGCAAAGAGTGTAGTACTTCCCACTTCAAATATAAACATTAATGTGAATAGTTGATGGTTACTTAAGTTTGTCATGTGAACTCCTCTAAAAAGATTTCTTCATATTAGATGCTTTTATATATATCTTAACCAATGAAATTTTTAGTATGTATAATAAAGTACTTTTTAAGTATTTTTGGTATACTATTTTTAAATTAAATGAACTGAATCTATATTATAAGTTCAGTTCACTTAATTTAAATCTATATAATAACTAAATTACAGAGGTTCCTCCCACCAACCTAAGGCAACATCAGTTTTAATATGCTGGCTGCCAGGAGAATGCAGATATACGATGAGTGATCCCCCTGGAGGTATGACAATTTTACCATAATAATTTCCCACTACTGTGGAATTTGCTTCTGCAATTCTGTTAAACAAGCTTATGCCACTGGAAGGTGAGTGTTTTACATGTTGTGCGAAACCCAATAGAATATCAGAAGTTGGTAAAGGGTATATGGTAGTATTTGCAGGGGATACATAGGGAGATATAGAAGTTCTACCAAGGGGTTCAGAATTTAGCCATAGTTCTGATCTAAAAGGTGTATTAGACGTATTTGACACTGTAAAGGTATTTATATATAATTTAACCTCTGAATCCTCTGGGTTCATCAAGCCTCCCCAGGCATTTAAATTACGTTCTAGAATTAGAAATGGGGTATGACCCATAAAATATTTTCCTTTAAAAGATTCATATACACGGTAGGGTAGGTTTACTACCTCCGTTAGTTTATTATGATGACTTACGGTATTGGAATTTAAAATATTTTTATTTTCCATAAATATGACCTCCTAGCATTTAGTATTATTTTATGTGAATATAGCTGTAGGAGTGTAACATTTGTGCAAGATTTCAATAAACAGAGTTCTTGGCATCAGATGGAGTTTTGACTCCACCTGATGCTTATTAACAGGCTTCTTAGTGCTTTAGCACTTAGAAGGTGTTATCCTTTAGGGGAAATCGTTATCCAGGGACGTAGATGCTCTTTACTCCTACTTGAAAAAGTGGGAGTATTAGAGCAGGTAGCCATCGGATAAACGGTGTAATGTATTTATTTCTTTTAGGATAAAAAGTGCAAAGAATATGAACAAAAATAGAGTTTCTGTGTATTAAATTGTAAAATATCCACTAAAAGATAAAATTATAATAAAAAAATACAAAACAATAATTGACAAGATATAAATAATTATGCATAATTATATCATGATAACAATTAGTTAAGCATAATTACATATATATGAACATAAAATGACATCTTAGAAGCATATCTTTCGTTAGTAATAATATAATTTCCTTTAGAAGAAAATGATTTATTTAAAATAAATAGTGTAATGTTTTTTATAATTTTCGGAAAATTCCCAAATTTAGCATACTAGGCATGGTAAAAATAGCTTGAATAAGTGCCTACTATTATTTATTGATACATAGAGAATTCCACTCTTTGCATTTTATCTAACATCAAGGGGTTTATTTGTCACAAATTATGTAAAAATAAAACAAAGATGTAAGGAAATTCTATGATATAAATTTTATAAACATAATAAATTGACTTTGATAAGATTGGAAGAATGATAGTTAATACTTAGAACTGCTAAAAATTAGGAAAGAGGTGTCGTTAATTAATGAAAGTTACAAATGTGGAAGAATTAATGAAAAGACTAGAAGAGATAAAGGATGCTCAAAAGAAATTCGCTACATATACTCAAGAACAAGTGGACGAAATTTTTAGACAAGCAGCTATAGCAGCCAATAGTGCTAGAATAGAACTAGCTAAAATGGCAGTGGAAGAAAGCGGAATGGGAATTGTAGAAGACAAGGTTATTAAAAATCACTTTGCTTCAGAATATATATATAACAAATATAAGGATGAAAAGACCTGTGGAGTTTTAGAGAGAGATGCAGGCTTTGGTATAGTTAAAATTGCGGAACCTGTAGGAGTTATTGCAGCAGTAGTTCCAACAACTAATCCGACATCCACAGCAATATTTAAATCTTTAATAGCTTTAAAAACTAGAAATGGTATAATTTTTTCACCCCATCCAAGGGCAAAAAAATCGACTATTGCAGCAGCTAAAGTAGTACTTGATGCAGCAGTTAAAGCTGGTGCTCCTGAAGGAATTGTAGGATGGATAGATGAACCTTCCATTGAACTTTCCCAGGTGGTAATGGGAGAAGCAAATTTAATTCTTGCAACTGGTGGCCCTGGTATGGTTAAGGCTGCCTATTCTTCAGGAAAACCTGCTGTAGGAGTTGGCCCAGGTAATACACCTGCTATAATTGATGAAAGTGCTGATATTAAAATGGCAGTAAACTCAATACTACTCTCAAAAACTTTTGATAATGGTATGATTTGTGCCTCAGAGCAGTCAGTAATAGTTTTAGACTCAATATATGAGGAAGTTAAAAAAGAATTTGCTTATAGGGGAGCTTATATATTGAGTGGGGATGAAACAGATAAGGTTGGAAAAATAATTTTAAAAAATGGTGCCTTAAATGCTGGTATTGTAGGACAAAGTGCTTTTAAAATAGCACAACTGGCAGGAGTGAACGTACCAGAAAAAGCTAAAGTACTTATAGGAGAGGTAGAATCAGTAGAACTTGAAGAACCATTTTCTCATGAAAAGTTATCTCCAGTTTTAGCTATGTACAGGGCAAGAAATTTTGAGGATGCCATTGCAAAAACTGATAAACTGGTTAGGGCAGGTGGATTTGGACATACATCTTCATTATATGTAAATCCAATGACAGAAAAGGCAAAAGTAGAAAAATTTAGTACTATGATGAAAACATCAAGAACTATAATTAACACACCTTCATCACAAGGTGGTATAGGTGATATATATAATTTTAAACTAGCTCCTTCTTTGACACTAGGCTGTGGTTCCTGGGGAGGAAACTCTGTATCCGAAAATGTTGGGCCTAAACATTTATTAAACATAAAAAGTGTTGCTGAGAGGAGAGAAAATATGCTTTGGTTTAGAGTACCTGAAAAGGTTTATTTCAAATATGGTAGTCTTGGAGTTGCATTAAAAGAATTAAAAGTTATGAATAAGAAGAAAGTATTTATAGTAACGGATAAAGTTCTTTATCAATTAGGATATGTGGACAAAGTTACAAAAGTTCTTGAAGAACTAAAAATTTCCTATAAGGTATTTACAGATGTAGAACCAGATCCAACCCTTGCTACAGCTAAAAAAGGTGCAGCAGAATTGATGTCCTATGAACCGGATACAATTATATCAGTTGGTGGTGGTTCAGCAATGGATGCAGCTAAGATTATGTGGGTAATGTATGAGCATCCAGAAGTAAGATTTGAAGATTTAGCTATGAGATTTATGGATATAAGAAAGAGAGTATATGTTTTCCCTAAGATGGGAGAAAAGGCAATGATGATTTCAGTAGCAACATCAGCAGGAACAGGATCAGAAGTTACTCCATTTGCAGTAATTACAGATGAAAAAACAGGAGCTAAATATCCATTAGCTGACTATGAGTTAACTCCAGATATGGCTATAGTTGATGCAGAGCTTATGATGGGAATGCCAAGGGGGCTTACGGCAGCTTCAGGTATAGATGCATTAACCCATGCACTAGAAGCTTATGTATCAGTAATGGCTACAGAATTTACTAATGGATTAGCCCTTGAAGCAGTAAAGTTGATATTTGAATATTTACCAAAAGCTTATACAGAAGGTACAACTAATGTAAAGGCAAGAGAAAAAATGGGACATGCTTCATGTATGGCTGGTATGGCCTTTGCTAATGCATTCTTAGGGGTATGCCACTCTATGGCACACAAATTGGGAGCACAGCACCATATACCACATGGAATTGCCAATGCACTTATGATAGATGAAGTTATAAAATTCAATGCTGTAGATGATCCAATAAAACAGGCTGCATTTCCACAATACGAGTATCCAAATGCCAAGTATAGATATGCCCAAATAGCTGATTGTCTGAACTTGGGAGGAAGCACAGATGATGAAAAGGTACAACTATTAATAAATGCTATAGATGATTTAAAAGCTAAGTTAAATATTCCAGAAACTATTAAAGAAGCAGGGGTTTCAGAAGATAAATTCTATGCTACTTTAGATAAAATGTCAGAATTAGCTTTTGATGATCAGTGTACAGGAGCTAACCCAAGGTATCCACTAATAAGTGAAATAAAACAAATGTATATAAATGTTTTTGATAAAACTGAGCCAATTGTAGAAGATGAAGAAAAGTAATTATTAAATAAGGTAGAAATGGTGTTCAAATAAAATTTGAACACCATTTTTATTTTTAAAAAGCAATTATGAATAATAATAAAATAGAAACAAACAATAAAAGTGAGAATCTTGTTTACATTTAACAGCATGAAAAATAAGAAAGAGGTGTCATTAATGAAGGTAACTAAGGTAACTAACGTTGAAGAATTAATGAAAAAGTTAGACGAAGTAACGGCTGCCCAAAAGAAATTCTCTAGTTATAGTCAAGAACAAGTGGATGAGATTTTTAGGCAGGCAGCTATGGCAGCCAATAGTGCTAGAATAGAACTAGCTAAAATGGCAGTGGAAGAAAGCGGAATGGGAATTGTAGAAGACAAGGTCATTAAAAATCATTTTGTTTCAGAATATATATATAACAAATATAAGGATGAAAAGACCTGTGGAGTTTTAGAAGAAGACCAAGGTTTTGGCATGGTTAGAATTGCGGAACCTGTAGGGGTTATAGCAGCAGTAGTTCCAACAACTAATCCGACATCCACAGCAATATTTAAATCTTTAATAGCTTTAAAAACTAGAAATGGTATAGTTTTTTCACCACATCCAAGGGCAAAAAAGTCAACTATTGCAGCAGCTAAGATAGTACTTGATGCTGCAGTTAAAGCCGGTGCTCCTGAAGGAATTATAGGATGGATAGATGAACCTTCCATTGAACTTTCACAGGTGGTAATGAAAGAAGCAGATTTAATTCTTGCAACTGGTGGTCCGGGTATGGTTAAGGCTGCCTATTCTTCAGGAAAGCCTGCTATAGGAGTTGGTCCCGGTAACACACCTGCTATAATTGATGAAAGTGCTGATATTAAAATGGCAGTAAATTCAATACTACTTTCAAAAACTTTTGATAATGGTATGATTTGTGCTTCAGAGCAGTCAGTAGTAGTTGTAAGCTCAATATACGATGAAGTCAAGAAAGAATTTGCAGATAGAGGAGCGTATATATTAAGTAAGGATGAAACAGATAAAGTTGGAAAAACAATTATGATTAATGGTGCTCTAAATGCTGGCATTGTAGGGCAAAGTGCTTTTAAAATAGCACAGATGGCAGGAGTGAGTGTACCAGAGGATGCTAAAGTACTTATAGGAGAAGTTAAATCAGTAGAACCTGAAGAAGAGCCCTTTGCTCATGAAAAGCTGTCTCCAGTTTTAGCTATGTACAAAGCAAAAGATTTTGACGAAGCACTTCTAAAGGCTGGAAGATTAGTTGAACGAGGTGGAATTGGGCATACATCTGTATTATATGTAAATGCAATGACAGAAAAAGTAAAAGTAGAAAAGTTCAGAGAAACTATGAAGACAGGTAGAACATTGATAAATATGCCTTCAGCACAAGGTGCTATAGGAGATATATATAACTTTAAACTAGCTCCTTCTTTGACACTAGGCTGCGGATCTTGGGGAGGAAACTCTGTATCAGAAAATGTTGGGCCTAAACATTTATTGAACATAAAGAGTGTTGCTGAGAGGAGAGAAAATATGCTTTGGTTTAGAGTACCTGAAAAGGTTTATTTCAAATATGGTAGTCTTGGAGTTGCATTAAAAGAACTGAGGATTTTAGATAAGAAAAAGGTATTTATAGTAACGGATAAGGTTCTTTATCAATTGGGTTATGTGGATAAAATTACAAAAAATCTTGATGAATTAAGAATTTCCTATAAGATATTTACAGATGTAGAACCAGATCCAACCCTTGCTACAGCTAAAAAAGGTGCAGCAGAATTGTTAGCTTATGAGCCGGATACAATTATATCAGTTGGTGGTGGTTCAGCAATGGATGCTGCAAAAATTATGTGGGTAATGTATGAGCATCCAGAAGTAAGATTTGAAGATTTAGCTATGAGATTTATGGATATAAGAAAGAGAGTATATGTTTTCCCTAAGATGGGAGAAAAAGCAATGATGATTTCAGTGGCAACATCAGCAGGAACAGGATCAGAAGTTACTCCATTTGCAGTAATTACTGATGAAAGAACAGGAGCTAAATATCCACTAGCTGACTATGAGTTAACTCCAGATATGGCTATAGTTGATGCTGAACTCATGATGGGTATGCCAAAAGGGTTAACAGCAGCTTCAGGTATAGATGCATTAACTCATGCATTGGAGGCTTATGTGTCAATAATGGCTTCAGAATATACCAACGGATTGGCTCTTGAAGCAGCAAGATTAGTATTTAAATATTTGCCAATAGCTTATACAGAAGGTACAACTAATGTAAAGGCAAGAGAAAAAATGGTTCATGCTTCAACTATAGCAGGTATGGCCTTTGCCAATGCATTCTTAGGGGTATGCCATTCTATGGCACATAAATTGGGAGCACAGCACCACATACCACATGGAATTGCCAATGCACTTATGATAGATGAAGTTATAAAATTCAATGCTGTAGAGGCTCCAAGAAAACAAGCAGCATTTCCACAGTATAAATATCCAAATGTTAAAAGAAGGTATGCTAGAATAGCTGAATATCTCAATTTAGGAGGCAATACAGATGATGAAAAAGTACAGTTATTAATAAATGCTATAGATGACTTAAAAGCTAAAGTAAATATTCCAAAGACTATTAAAGAGGCAGGAGTTTCAGAAGATAAATTCTATGCTACTTTAGATACAATGTCAGAACTGGCTTTTGATGATCAATGTACAGGGGCTAATCCGAGATATCCACTAATAGGAGAAATAAAGCAAATGTATATAAATGCATTTGATACACCAAAGGCAACTGTGGAGAAGAAAACAAGAAAGAAAAAATAGATATATAGTAAGTTGAATATAGTAAAACAAAAAGGACATATTTATAGTTAAATAAGTCCTTTTTATTTTACTATTGTTTAGGTGGTTAAATTATGAATCTGGAAGTGTTAAAAACAGAGTTTAAGTATTTGAGAGATAAAGTAATTGAAAAACAATATAAGCATCTTGATCCTATGCAGAGAAAAGCAGTTTTAAATGGTGAAAATAACTGTATCGTTATTGCTTGTCCTGGAGCAGGAAAGACTCAGACTATTATTAATAGAGTGGACTACCTATGTAGATTCGGACCTATATATAATACAGAGTATATTCCTAATTGTCTAAAGACTGATGATTTACAGATAATGAAGAAATATTTAAATGATGATTCCTTTAAAGATGTGATCGCAGTAAATAAAATTGAGCGTTTGTTAAATGGCAATAAAATAAATCCACAGAACATAATTGTCATAACTTTTACTAGGGCAGCTGCCCTCAATATGAAAAACAGATACATATCCATAGGCAATAAAGAGAAATCACCTTTTTTTGGAACGTTTCATTCTCTATTTTATAATATATTGAAAAAACATAATAAAGAAATAAATATTATAGATCCTTATAAGGCACATGAGATAGTTAAAAATGCACTTATGTATTATTTGGACTTTATAGGAGAAGAGAAAATAAAGGAAGTTTTAAATGACATATCTCTTTTGAAAAACAGTGAAACTAACATAGATTTATTTAAAAGTAAAATTGACAAAAGTGTATTTTTAAAATGTTTTAATGAATATGAAAATTATAAAACTAGAAATAAGCTTATGGATTTTGATGATTTACAATTAAAAGTTAAAGATATGTTTCTAAATCAGAAATCTATTCTAGACAGTTATCAGAATTTGTTCAAGTATATTTTAGTTGATGAGTTTCAGGATTCAGATAATCTCCAAATAGAACTTTTACAACTAATAGGAAGTAAGGGCTTTATATTTGCAGTAGGAGATGAAGATCAGTGCATATATTCTTTTAGGGGATCTAAGCCAGAGTGCATGGTGAATTTTGATAATTATTTTAAAGATGGAAAGAAAATTTATTTAAAAATAAATTACAGAAGTGTTAAAAATATAGTTGAGTTGTCCAAAAAGATTATATGTAATAATAAAAATAGGAATGTAAAACTTATTGAAAATAACAGAAAAAATGAGGGAAATATATACTTCAAAGTATTTGAAAGGGAAAAGGAACAGGCATTTTTTGTATCAAATTCAATCAAAGAAATTATAAACAAAGGAAAATATCAATATAGTCATATAGCTGTATTTTATAGAACTAACCTGGAATCAAGAAGTATAATAGATGCTTTTTTAAAATACAATATAAAATTTAAACTTTTGGACGGTCAGTATAACTTCTACGAACATTTTATATGTAAGGATTTAATAGCATATCTTAGATTGGCTGTAAATATGTGCGATAAGAATAGTTTTATGAGAGTAATAAATAAGCCTTTTAGATATATTGGAAAAGTAAATATAAAAAAAGTTATAGATAATAGAATAAAGGAAAATTGCTTTGATATTTTAAGGCGAGTAGGTGATTTACCTATTTTTCAGCTTAAAAATATAACTGTGATTGAAAGAAATATTAAAAAATTAAATAGAATGAAAAAACAGGATAGAATAGATTATATATTGGACAAATTAGATTACATGGATTATTTAAAAAATTACTGTATGAAATTAAATAGGGATATGGATGAACTTCAAGATATTATAGGAGAGTTTAAGGAAGCTTGTGGAGAATTTGATAGTATAGAATCATTTTTAGATAATATTGAAAAGGTGGGACAGACTTTAGAGAAAGATGAGAAGGAAGGTAATGCAGTTACTTTGAGCACTATTCATGGCGTGAAAGGTATGGAATTTGAGAATGTGTTCATAATAAACTGCAGCGAAGGATTAATTCCCCATGCAAATAGCATACAAAATAACCTGGAAGAAGAAAGGCGACTTTTTTATGTAGGGGTTACAAGAGCCATAGATAATTTGACTTTATGTTATTCAAGTACTATTAGGAAAAAGGCAGTAGATGTATCAAGGTTTATAGAAGAATGTGGCTTGTTAAATTCGGGAGAGCTTATGAAAAATTGCGGTTTAGAAGTAGGAGACTATGTAGCTCACAAAGTATTTGGAAGTGGAAAAATAATAGATGAGGGAGATAATTGCTTAAAAGTATTATTTTCAGATAATAGAGAAATAGGATTTGATTTATCTGTTCTTTATAATGGACAGTTGATGAAGGATGTTGCTAGAAAATGTTTGTAATGAAAGGTAAATGTATCCTAATTCATAAGTGATTTTCTATTAATTTGATATATAACCAGTAATAAATACTAGATTAAATAATTTAAATATTATATATTTGTTATGTAAGAAATATACATTAGATATATGCTGTTTTAATAACAGCAGCCCATTTAATCATTTGAGGTCAGTATAAAAATACTGACCTCATTTGACTTTTAAAATAAAAAATAGAAGTCAAGAGATTATATACAGATTGAACTTTATTTATTATTATATACTACATAATAATAGCCGTGCACAGTCAAAATAACTATATATATTATGATGCAACAGGTGAGTTGCTTCATTAAATTACTTTTGATCAATTGGTTTGAAAAATATGATATAATTAACCAAATAAAGTAAGGATATTTATAATAATAAAGGTGTGTTTTATTATGTTATTTACTAGTTATTTAATTGGATTAGTTGTATTGGCTGTTGGAGTTGGACTTAAAATTTGCCCACCAGAGAATATAGGTAATGTTTATGGATATAGAACGCCATTTGCTATGCTGAATAAAGATGTATGGGATGAAGCAAATTATTTTTGTAGTAATATGTTAATATATATTGGTATTATATGCTTAATAATATCAGCACTGTGTGATATAATTTACAAAAACAATATTGATATTGCAAGCAAGATTTCAACAATAATATCTGTAACAATAATTGTATGCTCCGTTCCTAGCACAGAAATTCATTTAAGAAAAACATTTGATAAATATGGAAATAAAAGAATGTAATTTTAGTTATGATTATATTTAAGATAGTTAAAAAAGCCAATAATTCATTAGAGCAACCGCAGAATTCAAAATAATTGAATTCTGCGGTGTTTCTAAAAGCACTCTTATATTTCAAAAGGATAAGTTAATAAATCAATTATCTTTTTAAATATCCACAAAATCTCCAGAATAGGGAATACTTGAAAATAAGTGTACAGACGCATACCAGTAGATTTTAAATTGATTACTTAATAGTGATTTATATGCTTAATATAATCACAGACCTACCCAGTTATCCTTAATTTTAAGATGTTATTAGTTGTGGTATAATTAGTCAACAAACAATAGTTACGCTCTAGAGGAGGATGTGATTTTGAATATAAAATCATGGAAATTATGGTTATTTTCAAGTATTTGTTTTTTATTTGTAGGAATAATGAATTTGATTGATAAAAAATATTCCATAGGAATTATCTTTGGACTTTTAGGAGTGTCTTATATTTTTTTAAGCATGAGTCATTATAAAAAAGATAAATAATAGTAAATTTTGGTGAAGGAGTGAAAGATTATGGGTGGCACGATTATACTATTATCTATACTTATGCTGTTTATTATTTTGGGAGTGGTTTTTTCTTTAGGTAAAGGTGCTTTTTTAATATCAGGTTACAATATGTTCAGTAAAGAAGAGAAAGCAGAATATGATGAAAAGGCATTATGTAAATTTATGGGCAAATCAATGTTTGCAATTGCTTTTAGCGTTTTCTTATGGGGACTTAGTAGTTTAATTAAACAACATATTTTATTTGTTATTGGATTAATCTTATTTTTGGGAACAGTTATATTTATCCTAGTTTACTCAAATACGAAAAATAGATTTAAGAAATACTGACACACAAATAGTAAAATATATGTTTTAAATATTGGGTTGGAGGTCCATTTTATGGTTAAAGTAAAAAAGTTAACCATACTAAATTTTTTAGGATTTGCAATCACATCCATATTAGTGATGTGCAATTATACAAAAAAATTTGATAATGCATCCTCAAATTTTATAAAAATATATAAAAATCATTTATTGAAAAAATCAGCAAATATACTAGCGGTTATTGCATCTCCTAAAAAAATTTTACTTATTTCACTTATATTAATAAGTTTCATATCTATTATATTATTAATTTTTAATAAATGGAATAAAATAAATAATATTTCAGATAATTTAAAATTGCTGCTATTTACAATCTTAATTGGCTTAAGTCGTGTATATTTGGGAAAACATTTCATGACTGATATAATTGGAGGATATTTTTTAAGTGGATTTATTCTGTGCTTTCTTATATGGATTATTTGTAGCATTTCAAAATATTCAATAAATGAACAAAAAATATAATGTTCTATGATATTTTGATCTTATCATAGAACGCCGTGTTTTATATGCTTTTTTATAGAATCACATCAAACTGATTATTTACACAAGAGTATCTAAAGTATTATTTGAAGATTGTGATAAAGAATTAATAGTATTATAAACATTGCCTGGGTTTGAGGAAAAGATACTTGAACAAGCATCCTGATAAGTTCCATTTTCTATTGCATTGTATTGGTATAGAACATCCTCATCCATATTGTCTGTTGTAGTATTGTTACTTTGAAGAAGAGATACAATATTTGATTCAGAAGGAGATAAACCATCACTAGGGGGAGTAATATTTGTAGGTATAGATAAATCACCTGATGAACTATAAGTTAATGGTGTACCATAAGTTGGTTCGACTTGTTTATAAATATCTTGAAGTTCATTGCTAGTAGTATTTCCAAAATAGTTGGATGCAGTATAATTTCCTTGTACAGTTGAGTCAATGTTATTTACTAATGGAACAGAAGAACTTGTTGAGGTAAAATCTAGGGTATTATATAGGGAATTCATATAATAAGTATTCATAACACTATTTACATCCATTAGAATTCATCTCCATAAACAAAGTTCTTGGCATCAGATGGAGTTTTGACTCCACCTGATGCTTATTAACAGGCTTCTTAGTGTCTTTAGCACTTAGAAGGCGTTATCCTTTAGGGGAAATCGTTATCCAGGGACGTAACTGATCTTTACTCCCACTTGGAGAAGTGGAAGTATTAGAGCAAGTAGTCATCGGATAAAATTATTTAAACAATTATCGTGTTAATATATAAAATCTTTAGTATAAATTATAAAAAATTTAAAAAGTCATATGTACTTATCTAGTAGAGTTATTTATTATAAATTCGATTACATTTAACTAAAGTGAAAAAATGTTAAATTAAAATATTGTAATCATATTTTAAATTACTATAATTAAAAGTAGGGGTGAATTGAAAAATGAACTTTTTGCTTGTATTTTAAGAATTTAATTTTAAATATCCCGTTTTTTAATTCAAAAGTATTTTTGATGTAAAGATGAAAAAATAAGCGTTAAGAATAATACTCATAAAAGGATTAAATGGACAAGACCCAATGTTTAATAAGGAGATGTGTATTATGGAAGTTAATCGAAAAACATTAATAAAGGATATTGTTAATATGGGTCCTAGGGCAATAGAAATATTAAAGAATTTTGGTATGGGCTGCATTGAATGTCCATCATCTCAAAATGAGAGTATAGAAGATGCTGCAGCAGTTCATGGAGTCGATGTAGAGACTTTAATTCAAAGTTTGAACAAAATTCCATTAAGAGAGAAAATAAAATGGAAAATAGAAAAGAAGATTGAGGATGTTATGAAGGCACGATACAATATTAAATAAGGTAATTTTGAAGATTAGTTATTTTAGATTTTTGATATCTTCTATAAGCTAAAACTAACACTTTAGACCAATATCATAAACTTAAGGAAACGTGATTAACATTTTTGTTTATCACGTTTCCTTAAGTTTATGTATGGATTAAAATAAGAGAAAGGATGTATGATACGATTACATCCATTGATTTATACTATAGTAATTTTTTATAGGTTAGTAAAATATATACTTTTTATGTAAAGATTGTTGAATTTTTCACGATAATAATATTATTATGCTTTTGATTGTGGGGAGGATTTTGATAGCTTTGATAGTAAAGGCTCTGATATGAGTAGTTATTATTGTATGATTCTTGATATGATGAAAAGACAAGGAATTGATACATCTTCTTTTTCTTTAGGAAGTTCTTCTTTTGTTGATGCAGTAAAAGAATTTGAGAAGAAAGTGGATATAGAAAAACCTGGTGTATTTCCATCGAATTTTTCAGATTTTTGTAATGCATATAAACAGAAACTTATACAGTGCGGATTATAATTTAATATTAAATAACATAGGGAGGTTCTTTATATTGTTAAATATAAATAATTTAAATAATAATTATGATTATATCAATAAAGCGATTACTGACAAAGATACTAATTATATGAATGAAGTACAAGCAATAAAAGTGATGGATTATCTATAGATTATGATGAAGATGAAAGACTTGAAAAAATAATAGAAAGCTTAAAATAATTTAGAATACTAATAGTGATTGTTAGAGAAATAAAGTCACTGCTAAAAAATTTATATGAATAGCGACTTTTTTCTGCTTTTGCTGAATAAATTGGAATGGTAAGAATTGATGAAATTGAGATAGATAGGATTGCCGAACTAACCCAGCTAATGTCTAGCACATAAGATTAAGTTATTTTATGGTACAATTGTAATATACTTTTACATTTATTATATAAAAGTATTAATAATGGAGGGAGTAAAATGTTTAAAAACAAATTAATATTTGTATTGTGTGCTATAGGTATATCTTTTTTTATGTCATCTAAAGTAATGGCTGCAGATTATGCTCCATATGTTCAGCGTATCTGTGGAGATGATAGATATGCTACTGCTATCGAAGTTTCTAAAAATGGTTGGGCTAATGGTTCAGAATATGCTGTATTAGCTAACGGGCAAAACTTTCCAGATGCTCTCAGTGCAGCTCCCCTTGCTAAAAAATATAATGCACCTATTCTACTAAATCCAGACTCAGATTTAGATAGTAGAGTTGAAAATGAGTTACAAAGATTAGGGGTAAAACAAGTATTTATTATTGGAGGTCCATCAGTAATATCTGATACCATTAAAAATAAACTTGAAAGACTTAATATTAAAACTACACGACTTTGGGGGCAAAATAGATATGAAACGTCTATTAAAATTGCAGAACAATTAAATTTTAATGGACAAGTTGTAGTAGTAAATGGTGAAAATTTTGCTGATGCTTTATCTATAGCACCTATTGCGGCTGAAAAATCTATGCCAGTTATACTTACGCTGCCAAATACTTTGCCTGAGTCTGTAGCTAATTATATAAAGAATAACAAAATAACAAAAACATATGTTATAGGAGAAAAGGATGTAGTAAGCGACAGTATTGCAAATAGTTTTCCTAACAGCGAGAGAATATGGAATAGCAATAAATTTTATAATGGCAGTAGCAGATATGATACTAATATTGCAGTATTAAATAAGTTTAGAAATGATCTAAACCTTAGTAATATTTACTTAGCAAGTGGTGAAAATTTTCCTGATGCTTTGGCAGGTTCAGCTTTGGCTGCTAAAAATTCTTCTGCTATTGCATTGGTAAATGGTTCTTTGGAAGCACTTACTATTTATAATGGTGATATTTTAGATATTGAGAATTACGATAATATTGTACCTATTCTTGACTTTTTATGCTTAAGTAAGTCTTTTAGTGTATTAGGTGGTACTGGTTCTATAAATGATACTATTATAGGCAGCCTTGAAATTAGTCGATTTGAAAAGGATAATAACACTACTGGTTACGCAGATAATGTAACTAGTGTTGTTGTAGATGGAGATTGGTTATATTACTATAAAGAATATAGCATGAGAGTTGGAGATGAGTGGGACACAAAGGAATCATTTTTATGCAAAATTAAAAAGGACTTAACCGGGTATACTGTCTTAGTAGATACAACAAAATATAATAATCAAGGATCTCTTCCTACTGGCATTTATATAACTAAAATAGAAAATGGTTGGATATATTATGGCAATACACATGCATCATTTAAGGTAAGAATTGATGGTACTGAAAACACTTGTTTAGGTAGTAGACCTGATTATAGTTAATAATTTTTATATGTTTTTTAACTAATAAATGGTATAATAATGGTAAAGTATTTTTATTGGAGAAAATATTGTCATGTAATTGTATTCCTAAAACTAGAATAAATTGGTACATTATGCTAAATAAAGTAAAACTTTTAGTTAATGGTAAAGCATAATAATTGGACTTGCTTATATGGAGAGTCCCTAAAGAATAAATTTAATCAATTAAATTGGAGGGGTATAAAATGGAATTAAAGGGAAGCAAAACAGAAAAAAATTTGTTGTCTGCATTTGCAGGTGAATCTCAAGCAAGAAACAAGTATACATATTTTTCTTCAGCTGCTAAAAAAGAGGGATATGAACAGATTGGTGAAATATTTCAACTTACAGCTGATAATGAAAAAGAGCATGCAAAAATTTGGTTTAAACTTTTAAATGGTATAGGTAATACTTCAGAAAATCTGAAATCTGCAGCTGGTGGAGAGAATTATGAATGGACTGAAATGTATAAAAAATTTGCAGAAGAAGCTAAGCAAGAGGGCTTTGATGATATCTCTAGATTATTTAGTATGGTAGCAGAAATTGAGAAACATCATGAAGAAAGATATAATGAATTTTTAAAGAATATAGAAGAAAACAAGGTTTTTAGTAAAAATGCAAAAAAGGTTTGGATATGTCGTAACTGTGGATATGTTTACATTGGCGAAAATGCACCTGAAAAATGTCCTGTATGCTCACATCCTAAATCGTATTTTGAAGTAGAAAGCAAAAATTGGTAGTAGTATAGTATTAAAAAACATCGTATTATTCAACTGAATTTTACGGTGTTTTTATATTTGTAAAACGATTTAAATATTAAAATATTTTCTCATACTTATATTTAAA
Organism: Clostridium coskatii; assembly: GCF_001675205.1. NCBI lineage: Bacteria > Bacillati > Bacillota > Clostridia > Eubacteriales > Clostridiaceae > Clostridium > Clostridium coskatii. Next base: position 79,668 of record NZ_LROR01000036.1, read on the forward strand.
ACTAGGGCTAATGAGATAAAATTAGCTAAACTAGAACTTCCTCCATAACTTACAAAGGGAAGAGTTATTCCTGCAATAGGCATAATTCCAATAGTCATACTGATATTTTGAAATACAGAGAAAATGAGGGAAGCTGCTATACCTATACATATAAATCTTCCTAGAGAATCTTTTGATTCTTTTGCTGACTTTATGATTCTATATATTAATATGCCGTATGCTGCTAAAAGTATTGTAGATCCAATGAGTCCCCATTCCTCTCCAATGACAGAGAATATAAAATCTGTATGTACTTCGGGAATGTATCCACCAGATACTTGAGCACCTTTTAAAAATCCTGCTCCATGTAATCCTCCAGAACCTACTGCTATTAGGGATTGTGTAAGCTGGAAACTAACATCCTGTTGGTATGCTCCAGGGTTGATAAAAGAGGTTATTCTCTGCTTTTGATATTCTTTTAGAATTCCGCTAAACCAAATAATAAGGCATAAGGGTATTGAAGAAGCAATTCCTATTATTATAGACTTTAAATTTAGACCAGCAATGAAAAAGATACAAAAAACTATAAATAAGTATATTAGTGCCATACCTAAGTTAGGTTGTATTATTATTAAGAAAATTGGTATAAAAGCGTAAAAACACAGTATTAAAAAATTTTTTAAGTTATTTATATTGCAATCCATTTCTTCTAATTTTTTTGCAATAATTAATATTAATCCTATTTTTACAAATTCAGCCGGTTCTAGCGCTCTATTTCCGATCCTTATCCATGAAGAAGCACCTTTTATTGCTTTACTGGTTACATCATTAAATAATAGGACACCCACACCACTCCAGTATATTAAATTAGCATATTGAGCTATAGTTCTATAATCAATAAGTAAGATTAGAAAAATTATTATTGTACTTAATATAACCCATAATAACTGTAGTTTGGCATAATAATAATTAGACTGATTATGTGTGGCACTATAAATGTTCATTATGCCAAAACAAGATATTGCGATTGCAACTAACAGCGTAGGTACATCTAAATTTTTATATGTTTTCTTATTTATTAAAAGCTTGTACATTTTATCACCTACAAAATATTACATAAATTTTCAATAAAAACAATCTTATTCTAACATATAATTATTAAAATAAGATGTAATAATGATTACATTTTAATGAAGGAAAAGTTTTGAATATTTAATAAAATAGGGAGATTATTATGAGTACAAATATTGAGGCAATTTTATTTGATTCTGGCCGTGTGCTAAATTATCCTCGATCTGGCAATTGGTTTATCACACCTAATTTTTTCAAATATGTTGATAAAAACGTATTTAACAGCATTTCAAAGGATAGAAAGAAACTCTTGTTTAAAAAAGCGCATGATTATATAAATTCTTGCAAGTTAATTAAAACGCAAGAAGAAGAATATAGGCATTTTGTTGAATATTATAATATATTTTTTAAGGGATTTCCTGAATTAAATTTAAGCACGAATAATGTGGAAGGTGTTGCTAAAGATTTAGTGTACAACCCCAAAAAGTATGTGTTTTTTGATGAAGTAGCAGGTGTAATTAGTATGCTGAGTAAAAAATATAAATTAGGAGTAGTATCTGATGCATGGCCATCTTTAAATAGTGTATTTGAAGCAGTAAAATTGCGAAAGTACTTTTCTACATTTATTATTTCGTCAATGCTAGGAGTTACTAAACCTGATAGTATTATGTATCAAACTGCGTTGGATGAATTGGGTGTGCTGTCTCAAAATGCAATATTTGTTGATGATAATTTAAAAAACTGTATTGGTGCAAATAAACTTGGTATTCATTCAGTTTTGTTATGTAGGAATAAGCATAAGTATATTTTAAATAAATTATTAAGTATAGGAAAAAAATACGATGTCGTAAATAACCTTCAGCAACTAGACACACTAAAAGATATGAGAAATTAAAAAAATGGTTATTTATAGGCTGTAAAGGGTAAATTTTATGCATGAATTTTTAATAAATCAATTTGGTAAGAATTTAGGTAATAAGATTTATAGTATGCAACAGAAAAAAATACAAACAATAATTGGTTTAGCTATAGAAAAAAGTAACAATCAGTTAAAAACTCTTGAAAAGACAACTATTTTAATAAATTGATTTTAAAAATATGATATAATTACTATTGGATAATTTAGAATTGCAAAATTTTATGAATTAACGGAGATTAATATGGTGGATGTAACTAGGGTTTAATTTTTATCTATAAATAAAGTCCCATCACTTTGAATTTCAGCATAGAAAACATCCTCTATAGAGGCAATATTTTGTTGTTTAAGTTGTTTCTTTAACCAGTTTTTATTTAAATTCAGTTCTTCTAAGTTATGGTTTATTATTTTACCATCAACAATTATCTCAGAAGGAATATATTTACTAGTAGAATAAGGAATTTTCATATCTGATTTTGTTACTTGTTGTTGTGATTGTTTTTTCATTACGCTTAAGTTTCCATCTGGCTCTAATATTGCGTATTCAACTTCTGTAATAGAGAATATATTTTGTTTTCTAAGCAGCATTGATAAATCATCCATATTAAGACGACTTGAGGATAGAGATTGTTTCATGATTTTTCCTCTTTTTATTAGAATAGTTGGCTGGCCGTCAATGATACTTCTTATATTTCCTGACTTTAGGTTTATATATCCAGTTAAGGCAGTTAGTATACACCACCAAGTTAGACCAATAAGATCGTTTATGAATGGTTTATTACCTATACTAATGATATTTGCGGCAATAGAACCTATTGTGATACCAGTAATATAGTTAAAAAACGTTAAATGACTCATTTGTTTATTTCCTAGTATTCTTGCTAGGGTTAATAGCACTATGAACGTTACTGTTGTTTTAAGTAGTAGTTGAAATACATCTATAATTCCAAGAGCCATCGGCGGTACCTCCTTAACACTAACTCTATATAAACAGAGTTCTTGGTTTCAGGTGGAGTTTTTTTCTCCATCTGAAACTTAGAAATCGTTATCCAGGGGTGTAGCAGCCGTTATCCCCCACTTTATAAGAAAAGCAGATGTCTCAAATTTTTGATTTGGTGACAGTCGCTTTCGCTGTGTGCGATGGGGGTATTACGGCTGGTAGCCATCGGATAAAAGTAGAGAGTTTATATAATTAATGAAAAATATAATATCAATTTTATATTTTCCCAATATATCTGGCTTATTCATATTATAGAAAGGAAAATAGTGTATAAAAGGATAAGTTATATATTAAAAATAGATATTGATTACATTTCTAAGAAATAAGACGATAATTAATTATGGTGATAGTTTTTTTGATACTAATCGAATTATAAAATGTGAAGGAGTTTAATATGAATGATGATTATATATTGAGAATAATAGAATCTATAGGGGAGTTTGCTGGAAAGGTATTGTTCAATAAACAGAGTAAGGAATTTAAAAATATAGACGTACAATCAATGACTATACAAGATGTGTTACCAATATTACTAAAAAAACTTATTTTTCAAGGTAAATATAATGAAGCAGAAAATTTGCTATTTGAAGAACTGAAAAAGAATCCTTCAGATGATTTAATTAAAATAGGAAAAGATTTTTATAATATGTTACTTTTAAAAAGTGATGAAGATCTTACCAAAGCAAATTTTTCGAGAGAGGAAATATTTCAAGGATTAAATGATATGAAAAAGTTTACTTGTGAGCTTATCCAGGTGACTAACAATTCGCATCTTGAATAAGCTCTTTTTTGATATACTATAGATACGTTAAATAAATGTGTTAAACATTGATTTACAATTTACATTTAGAAGTACTTATAGACTATGATGATATGAAAACCTGCTGCCGCGCAGTTCTTTCCAGACTTCATCACATTGCGAAAGGATTTCATTAGAGAGCGGCCCCTTTTCTAAATATGCTAAATTTTGTTTCAAGTGCTCCAGGCGGCTTACTCCAATAATTACACTGTTCACATAGTTGTAAGAAATACACCAGCGTAATGCAAGTTCGAGAAGTTTCATGCCATGGCTTTGTGCAATCTGTGTTAGCTTTTCCATTGCTTGAAAACTGTCATCATTCCAATATCTTTTATAATATCCACCTAAATTGGAAAAACGCGAATTTTCAACAGGATGATCTTTGCTGTGCTTTCCGGAAAGTAATCCACCTGCTATTGGATTATATATAACCAGGCCTACCTTGTTTTGCTTAATACAAGGTACTAGCTCGGACTCTATACCCCTTGTAATTGAGTTATAAACGTTTTCTGTTACACTTGGCGTTATCAAGTTACGCTTGTCGCAAGTCCATAAGGCATCCATTAGTTGCCATGCAGCAAAGTTGCTGATTCCAATATAACGAACCTTCCCTGATTTAACAAGAGAAGTCATTGCTTCCATTGTTTCTTCAAATGGTGTTAGAGGATCAGGTGCATGCATATAATACATATCTAGGTAGTCTGTATTTAATCGTTTTAAGCTATTTTCCACAGACGAAATAATATGTTTTCTGCTGAGACCTTTGTCATTTGGCCCTGAACCCGATGGTCCTCCGACCTTACTTGCTAGAATTACATTTTCCCTGCAGCCTTTAATACCTTTACCTGTAATTATTTCACTTTGCCCACCGTTATAAATATCTGCAGTGTCTATAAAGTTGATTCCATTATCCAATGCATACTTAATAACTTTAATGCTATCCTGCTCGTTTAACTGTCCACTAAATGTCATTGTTCCAAGACAAACTCTTGATACATTTAAACCTGTCCCTGCTAAATTTGTATATTCCATATACAAAACCTCCTAGTATATGTTTAATTTCATATTTTAATCTTCTTCATGAGGAAGATATTAGCAATATAATGATTAGAAATCTAACAATTAGGTTTCTGACATTAATAGTATACTTTGCTAAATTTAATGTCAACTCAAATTATTATTTAACGTCTTATTAAAATGATAGCCATCGGATAAAAATAGTTTCCATGGGTTTCATATTTATCCAATGACAAGCACTAGACGGAATGATTTATATGGTATACATTTATATTATAGAAGTATATATTAAAGTACCATATTATTTTTTAATGGCGATAAACCCATTTAATTATTTGAAGTTAGTATTCCCCAATATTGACTTCTTTTTTTATCAAAAAACAAAAGGTCAATTTTCACTATATAGTGAATTAATTGGCCTTTTATTTCTTATCAAGTGGTAGTCGCTTTCATTGTGTGGTGGGAGTGTTATGGATGGTAGACAGCTAATAAAATTATTGTCTATATTGTCTTGGATGAAGGCGGCTGCTATTATGTCTCAAAATAGACCTTGGGAAATTATCCAATCTTTGTCTAGAAGTTGAGCTTGTATTTGTTATTGTTGTAAATGATTCCCCATCTGTTCCAATTGTAGAAGGATAAATTACAACATTTTCATTACTTGATTCCATTGCAACAGGATTAACCTTGTTGCTTGAAGCATTCAATAAAGTACCGTTAACCATAGCTGACTGGTATTTTATCGTACCCATATCTGCCAAAGGATATAGTTGCTTGCTATCGTTAGAAGGATCCTCACTGATCCATTCTGCTGATGTTCCAATTCCTTGTTCATAGGAAGAATCTAACGTTGTGGATATAGTTTTAGTTTGAGTCTGGCCGTTAGGTTCAGTTACAGTAAATGTTAAATTCCATGTTGAATTGGATAATTTAGATATACTAACATTAATAGTTGAATTAATTGGAACACTAATTATGTTCTGAGCAACATCAGGCAGCTTTTCCCAAAAAACTTCTGCCACAGCTTGTCCGTTTTCTACTTCTTCTAAGGTTCCCATTTGAAGAAGATCTGAAGAACTTGCTCCACCTAAACCAATCCATTGTGCAGCTACTGCATTTTGCTTGTTTGTTGAAATATTAGGGATTGTCCAACTACCAGAAATACTAGTATAGCTGCTACTTTTAGAAGTAGGTGTATCTATGTATCCTGCCCAATTACTAGACTTTTCAGTATTAGCAGGAAGATTTATTGTAGATACACTATTTTTCAGCTGCTGAATTGGTAGTTGCTGCTGAGTTGGCAGAGAATGGACTAAATCCCGTCTGGGAAAATAATTAGATAGAACATATTTATTATTGGTGGCATTTTGAGGGCCATTTCCAATTATAGTGGAGCCGGTTCCGAATCCAACTAATAGTGTTAATAATATAAATGGAATTTTTTTGAATATGGTTTTCATTTTTCTTTCCTCCTTCCATAACATCTTAAAGATACATTTATGTTTTTTGTATTATAGAAATTTATTCTATAATATACTAATTTCTCATTTGTATGTGATGGGTATGTGATGAAATAATTACAATAGTATTAATAAAATATAAATTTACTGTAAACTAAAAAATATAACTAGCATACTGACTGGTTATTTCTTTGAAAATGCCTTATATAGAACTAATTAGGACAAACAAATCGTATAAGTTGGCATTTTTCCTAATATCCTTAAAATATAAAAGCTAATTAGTGATTAACTTTAAAAGTGATGTCAATAATATAGACAAGTATAAACTTTTATAAAAGTTCACGAAATAAGAAGTAGAGAGTCTGAATTGGAGGTAGTGATGGTATGGGATACAATATTATAGATATAATTAATAAGTCAATAAATATTGCAGTTAGAAGAAAAGCTGAATATGAGGACATAGGAAAAAGGTGCAATAAACAATCTATAAAAATAATGTCAGTTGTTTTAGTGAAACAATTAGATAAAAGTATTCAATATTACGAGAAGCTAAAAAAAGTAATAAGTGGTATGGAATTTGAAGAAATTGATTTTGTAATATATGATAAAATGTCTTTTTTAATAGATGAGTTTAACAGGAAAGTATATAAACCTGAGATCAATAATGTTAGAGACTATTTGAAATCTTTTCTTGACTTAGAGAAAGATGTGTATTCTTTACTTGTTGATGTACAAGGTAGATTTGTGAAAAATACAAGTGATGTAAGTACAAAAACATATACAATATTGTCCCATATTATTAATAATGAGGCTAGCCATATTTCAACTCTTGAAAAAATGCTAAAATAAAATTTATATTAAAATATATTTCCTTATCTTATGGATCCCTATCTTATGGATCCCTACGGTAATACTCACTTCCACTAAGCAGGTAGTTATCGGATAAACATAATGCATCAGGTGTTGTTTAGAAAACTTCACCTAATGCATTTTAAAATATATTTATTTAATAGGAGGATCATCATTGATGATTCTATTTGCATCTTCCTCCGAAAGATCATAATTTAAAAACGTTTTATAAAAATTTCTAGTTTCTTTAAGTATATCTATGTTAGAAAATTTATCCGGGTGTATGATTTTTGCTGCCCATTGTATTTGTAATGCTTCTTCTGCACTGTACCTATCCCAGTAAAAAGCTCCATCTGGATTAAAGTATACTTTTGAATTCTTAACAGCACTTACTTTTTGCCAGGAAGGATCATTTAATAAATTGTTTATATTTTTTTTGCCATTGCTTACTTTCATTAATGTATTGCTGCTTAATATTACAATATCCGGATTCCATTTTAATATTTGTTCCATGGATACTTGTTTATTATTTCCGTTTACTTCTGAAGCTGCATTTACTCCACCAGCTGCTTCTATCCAGGAATTAATTATTGTATTGTTTCCATCTACGGTTATTGGTGAAAGTGAAGTTACATGGAGAACTTTAGGCCTTTGTTCCTTAGGTATTTTAGACGTTATACTAGTTATAGTGTTGAGTTTGCCATCTAAATAGGATATATATTCATCTGCCTTTTTCTTTGAGTCTTGTCCTAAAATATCACCTGTAAGTTTAACACATTTTTTTAAACTATTAAAATCAGTAAAATTTAATTCCACAGTTGGAATTCCTGAATCTGATATTTTATTTACGCTTTTATCATTTAATGGTGTAAATACAATGTCAGGTTTTGCTTTTATAAGTTCTTCTGTATTCACACCGTCTGAAGTAAATGCTGTCACTGCATTTTTCATTTGAGGATTTACTTTGTAGAGCCAGGGCCTTCCTTTTTCTGTGAGAATAGTGGCAACAATTTTATTTCCCTGGCCTAAAATACACAGAACTTCATTATGAGCTTGCCAGGAATCTCCTATCTTCTTAATATTTAAAGGCACGTCCACTTTTCGTCCAGCAGTATCGGTAATCGTTTTCGTCTGCGTGCTTTTTTCACTTGTTTTTTTTGATGTATCACCATTATTACATCCGGTTATTAAAAAAATAATTGCAAAAACAGTGATGAGTATAAATTTTAGCTTTTTCATGATTTAACACATCCTTTTAGGTTTATTTAACTATAGCTAAATGCTATAAAAATCCATTATAATATGTATTAAATTACAGAGTATAGTCAATTTTGGAGCAAAGTATGGATTTAACGGTATAATAATTTACTACATTCATTATAATATAATAATTTCTATTACACAATTGATTTTAAATCTAAACAGTATAAAAAGTGATATAATATGCTTAAAACAAAATATAAAATATACTTTATATTATATTTTGTTATGCTTTATTGAAAACATAATAAGAATAGAATATAATATAAATATCTTAAAATTGTAATAAATGTTATTACGTAATTGGTAAAATAGAAATTCACCACAGGGAGTGCAGCATTAAGTTAAGACAGAGCCGAGTGCTTGGGCTATAGAATGCCTGGATGCTTTTGCTTTATCCGATGACTACCTGCTCTAATACCCCCACTTCTTCAAGTCGGAGTAAAGAGCAGCTACGTCCCTGGATAACGATTTTCCCTAAAGGATAACGCCTTCTAAGTGCTGAAGCACTAAGAATCCTGTTAATAAGTATCAGGTGGAGTTAAAACTCCATCTGATGCCAAGAACTCTGTTTATCAAATACTTACATAAATTGTGATAGTAATGGAGGATGGTAAGTAATGAAAAGAGAGAATGAGGAACATATATCGCTACCTGGAAATGAGGCTCTAAAGAGAATAATGGAAAAGTGTGATTTAAAACCACGAATAGAAACAGTATCTCTAATTGATGGGTTAGGAAGAGTGTGCGCTTACGACACTGCATCTATGAATACGCTTCCTAATAGTCTTACTAGTAGACTAGACGGTATAGCTGTATATTACCATGATTTTGAGAATGGAATACCTGATACTTCTGGTTGGGAAAGAGGAATACAATATGACTTTGTAAATACTGGAATAGGTATTAAAAAGGATTATGATACCGTTATCAAAATAGAAGAGGTTGAAATAGACGAATCAGATAACATAAAAATATTAAAGGCACCTTCAACAAAAGGAGAGCTCACTCAACCTGCAGGACAAAAAATGAGAAAAGGTGATGTGCTCGTAAAATCTCATACATTACTTACACCATCTCATCTTGAAATACTTGCTATGGGGGGAATTGATAAGATTGATGTGCTGCAAAAACCTGTAGTAGCTATTATACCTACAGGTAATGAATTGGTTCCTGTAGGAAAACCATTACCTTTGGGCAAAAATGTTGAGTCTAATAGTATAATGATGAGAACAAAAGTTGTTCTTTGGGGAGGACAGCCGCTAGTTTATGATATCGTTCCCGATGATCCTAAAAAAATTATAAATACACTTCTTGATGCTCTAAAGAAGGCAGATATTGTAATAATCAATGGAGGGTCATCAAAAGGTACTGATGACTATAATATAAAAATGTTAGGAGAAGTAGGAGAAGTACTAGCTCATGAAGTAGAACATGGACCAGGTAAACATACGTCATTTACCGTGGCTTATGGAAAGCCTGTAATTGGAATCGTAGGCCCACCAATTGGAGCTGAATATACGGTAGATTGGTATATTATGCCTCTTATCAATAAATATCTTTTTCAACCAACCATAAAGCCGCAAAGGTTACAAGTAGTTCTTACAAAGCCAATTGTATCAAAGCGCCCATTCGATTTTTATGTACGTATTATTGTAAAATATGAGGATGGTCAGTATAAAGGTACGCCAGTAATTGGTCGTGACAGGCCTGTTATTGAAGGCTTGATTTATGCAAATGCTCATTTATGCATACCAGGAAGTGTTGATGGATATGAAGCAGGAGCTAAGGTTGAAGTTGAACTGCGCTGTCCTATCGAGCTTATAACAAGAAATGGAGGGGAAACAGAGTGAAATGTAAAGCGCTTAGTAAAAAAAGTATAACAGCTATTATTGCTATGGTATTTGTTGCTTCTACATTTATTGGATGTGATGGTAAAAGCAGTAGTGAATCCACTAAAACAAATACAATTAAAATAGTTGACATGACTCATAGAAATGTTAAGGTACCTGCCGATATTAAGAGTGTTTTATCAATCAGTCCTCCAGCTACAATGCTAACATATATGCTTGCGCCAGACAAACTTATGGGATGGAATTTGAAAATGACAGGTAAGTACATACCTGATAAATACAAGAAATTACCTGTTGTGGGAGGATGGTATGGTACAACCAAAGGTAATTATGAAAAATATATGTCGCTGAAACCTGATTTGATAATTGATGAAGGACATAATGCTGTCCAAGCTGATGCAGTAAAAAAGGACACAGAAGAAGACCAGAAGAACCTGGGAAATATCCCGGTTGTAGGTGTAACAGATACTGTTACTCTGGCAAACTTTCCGAATTATATAAGATTTGTGGGTAAGATGCTCAATGAGAGCCAGCAGGCCGAAAAACTAGTGGCCTTCTATAATAAAGTAATAAATCAAGCTAAAAGCGTAGCAGCTACTATTCCAGATAATCAAAAAGTAAAGGTATATTATGCAGAAGGCTCAAATGGTCTTCAGACTGCCCCGGCTAAATCTATACACACACAGCCTATAGATATTTGTGGTGGAATCAATGTAGCACAGGTAGCATTAGATAAAATGGGTATGGTTGATGTATCTCCAGAACAGGTACTAAACTGGAACCCAGATGTGATTATAGCTACTGATGCTAATTTTTATAAAGGAATTTATTCCAATCCTGTATGGAAAGGGATTAAAGCTGTTAAAAATCATAAGGTATATCTTGTGCCAAGCGATCCTTTTAATTGGTACGACAGGTCTCCTAGTGTAAACATAATCCTTGGGGTGCCATGGACTGCTAAAATACTGTATCCAGATAAATTTCAGAATATGGATTTAAATAGCCTTATCAAGGAATTTTATACTGATTTTTATCATTATAATCTTACAGACAGTGATGTTAATAAATTATTAAACACCAAACAATAAAAGACAACTTTTGTAAGATGATTAATTAGAGTTTAAAAGGAGGACAAGTATATGCTAGAAGAAATGAAACTGGCTAATTCGTCTGAAAAATCTATGTCAAAATCAAAAACAACTTATATTATGATACTTATTGCCTTGTTACCAATACTTTCTTTTTTCATTTCCTTAGCTTTAGGTAGATATCCTATATCAGTATCACAATTTTTTAATGTTATATTATCAAATGTTTCAGGGATGGATAATTCAAAATATGCAACTATTAGCACAGTTTTATTTAATGTCAGGATTCCTAGAATTTTGTCTGCATTACTAGTTGGGGCAGGTTTAGCTATAGCTGGTTCTGCATATCAGGGCTTATTTAAAAATCCAATGGTATCTCCAGATATACTTGGAGCTTCTTCTGGTGCGGGATTTGGTGCAGCATTTGGAATACTTTTATCATTTAACAGCTTTGGTGTGCAGATTTCAGCATTTCTATTTGGACTTGCAGCAGTTAGTATAACCTATTTAATAAGTTTAATCATAGGAAGAGGTAATAATGCTACATTAGTACTTGTGCTTACAGGTATGGTTGTTTCGGCTTTATTCTCTTCTTTTATTTCTATAACAAAATATGTGGCTGATCCCTATGACAAACTCCCGGCTATAACCTTCTATTTGATGGGAGGATTATCTTCTGTCACTATGAAAGATATCAAAATATTATCGTTACCATTTATAATAGGAATTGTACCGCTAATTTTATTGAGGTGGAAACTTAATGTGCTTTCCTTTGGTGATGAAGAGTCAAAGTCTTTAGGCGTAGATACTTCAAAACTAAGAATAGTTATAATACTTTGTTCAACTCTGATTACTGCTGGAGCCGTATCAATCAGTGGTATTATTGGCTGGATAGGGCTTGTAATACCTCATATAGCAAGAATGTTTGTGGGACCTAATTTTAAAGTTTTATTGCCTGCTTCCTTATTGATTGGAGGTACATTCCTTTTGTTAGTTGATGACATAGCTAGATGTGCTTTTTCTGTGGAGATTCCATTAGGAATTCTCACGTCATTAATTGGAGCACCATTTTTTATTTATCTTTTGATTAAAGGAAGAAGAGGATGGATATGAAAAAAACTTTTTTAACTGGTGAGCAAGGAATAGGTAAATCTACATTATTAGAAAAAGTTATTAAAAATATAGATTTCTCTATAGGCGGATTTGTTCAAGAAAAAGAACTTATAGAAGGAATGAAAATTTTTAAAGTTATTTCACTTTATAACTCGGATGATAATTATATTATTGGAAGATATGATATAAAAAAAGAAAAAATGTATATAGATATGGATATATTCAATGTTATATCTAAGGATGTACTTTTAAAAAGCTTATATAACAGAGATTTAATAGTACTTGATGAATTGGGATTTATGGAGGAAAATGCACCATTATTCAAAGATACGATTTTTAAAATACTTAATAGTGATAAGCCTGTTATAGGAGTATTAAAAGAATGTAATGGAGATTTTGTACAGAAAATAGCAAAGAGAGCAGATGTACAAGTAATTAGAATTGATGAAAATAATAGAAATTTTATGGAAGGTAAAATTCTTCGGATTTTACAACAAAATGATGTAAGGTTGAAGAAAAATATAAGTTAAAAAATCATGGGGGGAACAAAAATGAAAAAAATATCTAAAATTTTAATTCTATTATTAATAGTGTGCATCTTTGGAGCTTGTGGGAAAAACACGACTTCTACAAGTACAACTACTGCAGATAGCAATAAAAAAATTACTGTTACTGATGGATTAGGAAGAAAAGTAGAACTATCCAAGCCGGCTGAAAAAGTGCTAACTAATTATGCTGTAGCAACACAGATATTGTGTGCATTAGGGGAACAAAATAATATTTTAGGTATAGATGGAAAGGTTATGAAAAATCCATTAGGTTCTTCACCAAAAGCAGGTGCAAGTAAATCATCTGCTACTAAAGATGCTAATGAGTTAAATGTGGAACAAGTAGCAGCTGCTAAACCAGATCTTGTTATTATACAAAAAAAGAACAAACAGGTTGTACCAAATCTTGAAAAAGCTAATATTAAGGTTTTTGTTGTAAATGCAGAGGGTCTTGATGAATTAAAATCTACTGTGAAAAATTTAGGAATAGTTACTGGTAAAGAAAAAAAAGCAAATGAATTTATAGATTATTATACACAAAAGTTAGATTTTGTTAATAATAAACTTAAAGGCGTAGATCAAAAAAATAAGCCTAAAGTATATATGGCAGGAGGAAGTATGTATTTAACCCCAGGAAAGAATATGTTTCAAAACTCATTTATTGAATTAGGCGGCGGAATAAATGTGGCAGGCTCTTTAAGTAAAAGTGCTAAATGGAGTGAAATATCTGCAGAGCAGATAATTAGCTGGAATCCTGATATAATAATTCTTACACAATATTCTGGAGTAAAACCTCAAGATGTACTTAATAATGATGGTTTAAAAGATATAAATGCTGTGAAAAATAAAAAAGTTTATATGATACCTTCAAAAATGAGTTCATGGGATATGCCTTGTCCACAGACGATTTTAGGAATAATGTGGTTAAGTACAAAAACAAATCCTGAAGTATTTAAAGATACAAATATAACAAAAGAAGTAGATGATTTTTATCAAAAATTTTATGGGACTACTTATACAAAGCTTGGTGGTACTTTAGACTAAAATAGAAACGTTCTAAATGTCATAATTTGATAAAAGGAGGAGAGGACGGATATGAAGTTAGAAATAAAAAATGTTAGTTGTGGTTATAGTACAAAAGTTGTTGTAAAAGATATATCCATGAGTGTGAGTTCGGGAGAAATATTATGTCTATTGGGACCAAATGGTGTAGGTAAAACCACTTTTTTTAAGACTATATTGGGCTTTTTAAAGCTTAAAGGTGGGGAAATACTCTTAGATGGAGAAAATATACATAACTGGTCTAGAAAACAGTTAGCTAAAAATATTGGGTATGTACCGCAGGCTCATACCCCTCCTTTTCCCTATAAGGTTTTCGATGTAGTATTGATGGGCAGAACTGCCCATCTTTCAATGTTTTCTTCTCCTACAAAAGAGGACAAAGATATTGCTGAGGAGGCTATAGATATCTTAAATATATCCTATTTAAAAGACAAGATATATACGGAAATAAGCGGTGGGGAAAGACAAATGGTTTTAATTGCTAGGGCGCTTGCACAATGTCCTAAAATGCTCATAATGGATGAACCAACTTCTAATTTGGACTTCGGAAATCAAATTAGAGTATTGGATCAAATAAAAAAGCTTTCTAAAAGAGGACTAGCAGTTGTTATGACTTCACATTATCCTAACCATGCATTTATATGCTCTACGAAAGTGGCGTTTATGCAAAGAAACAATGTATTTACAGTAGGTAATGTAGATGAAGTTGTTACAGAGGATATGCTTAAAGAAGCATATGGTATTGATGTAAAGATTATTAGCATACCCAATTCAAATGGAGAACAGATGAAAGCCTGTGTACCTGTGATCAATTAAGATGTATGATAGAATAATTAAATAAAAGTTAACAAGATATAAGTAAATATAAAATAACTAAAACAATATATTTTATATTTTTTTAATATGTTATGTTATGTTTTGTTGCAAATTTAACAAAAATATAATATAATATAAACATGTTATATATGTAATAGTATTTATTACACAACTGGCGATAATAGAATTGACCAGAAATAATGTGATATTAATTTAAACCAAACAAAAGCGCCTGGACCATATAACGTCTAGGTGCTTTTGTTATATGAAAATACTTATATAAATTATGATAAAAATAGATTGAGACATAACTACAAGAATGTTTAAGTTCCCAGAATATTGAAGATTAAATTTTTGCATGCAGAAAGGAAGAAGTACACATGTTGGAAGAAGATGTATCCATAAGAAAAACTAATTTTTTAGCTCATATTGTATGTCCTATGCAGCAAATTTTCAGAAGAAACTTTCAAATAGAACTTAACCAATATAAAAAGTTAACAGGTAAAACATTTAAGTGTCATATATCTGTTGGATGTGGTGGAAGTGATAAGTATGATGATGTCTGGAAGGTAAAAAATATAGAAGATTTTCCCGACATTGTGGCTTCTGTTACATTTGGAAGTTTTTTTAGAAAGGATTTCATAGAGAAATTTGTTGACAAGGGATATTTTAAATCAGTAATGGGAAAAAAAGTGAATAAAGATTTTGTAAGAGCAGGACTAGAAGATCCTGATGGTAATTATTCAGTTTACTCTGTATTTCCACTTGTAATGCTTGTAGATAAGAACAAATTGGGTAATCTTCCAATGCCGAAAAAATGGAGTGATCTTTTAAAGCCTATATATAAAAATAATATAATTGTTTCAGGATCACAAAAAGGTATAGGAGAGCTCCTTCCTATGTACATATATAAAGATTATGGTGAAAAAGGACTTCAAATGCTGGCAGCTAATATAAAGGATGGGTGGCATGCTTCAAAAATGTCTAAAGCAGCAGGAACTTTAAATAATGAAGGGGCTGCAATATATGTGCTTTCATGGTTTTTTGCTAAAGTGTGTCCAAGAAAGGAGTGCGTTTCTGTAGTTTGGCCTGAAGATGGGGCCATTGCAGAACCTATATATATGCTTGTAAAAAAGTCAAAAATTAATGAACTGGAGGAAATAATAAATTTTATTACAGGGAGTGAATATGGGCAAAAATGCGCTTCATATTATTTTCCTTCGGCAAATGCTGCAATAGATAATAATTTACCCCAGAATGCGTCTTTTAAGTGGTTAGGGTGGGAATATATTAAGCGCAGTGACATTTATGAGGTAAAAGAATATGTAAGAGATAAAATTATGCAGTACTACAAATTAAAAAATAGGGTTAGGGGGGGATTTAAAAATGAAACGTAGGATAAGTAAAAGATCTATAGTAGTTGTTATGGCTATAGTGTTTGTTCTAACTATGTTTTCTGGATGTGGAAATAAAAAAAGTTCTGCAGTCAGTGGAACAGAAAAAGTAAGTATTACAGATATGGCAGAAAGAAATGTTAAAATTCCAGCTAATATAAACAAGGTACTGTCAGTATCTCCTGCCACTACAACAGCAGTGTACATGCTTGCTCCTGAAAAGTTGGTAGGCTGGAATATGAAATTTTCATCAGATAATGCAAAGTACATACTCAAAAAGTATCAAAAGCTTCCTATGGTAGGTTCTTGGTCTGGAAAAAATGATATCAATTATGAGACATATATATCCATGAAGCCTGATATAGTTATGGACAACTCTGAAAATAATTCTATAACTAAGGTGAGGCAGCAAAAACTTGGAAGCATACCTGTGGTAGTTGTGCATGATTTGGATACCCAAAATTTTGTCCCCTACATTACATTTATGGGAAAGGTTTTAGGAGCAAAGCAAAAGGCAGACAAATTGATATCTTTTTATAACAATGTAAAGAAAGAAGTAGAGAGTAAAGTTTCAAATATACCAGATGAACAGAAAGTAAAGGTTTATTATGCTGAAGGACCTAAAGGTTTACAAACTGATTATGATTCAGGACCATCAGCTTTTAAAGCCAATTATACTAGTTTAAAGAACAATCAACACACTCAACTTATATATCTTTGTGGAGGACTAAATGCTGCAAGGGGCACTGGAATTAATAACACCTCAGAAGTTTCAATAGAAAAGGTACTCCAGTGGAATCCAGACGTTATTATAACAAATAATCCTCAATTTTATAAAAGTGTTTACTCTGACAGTTCCTGGCAAAATATAAAGGCTGTAAAGGAACATAGAATATATTTAACACCTACAAAACCTTTTAATTGGGTTGATAGACCACCAGGAATTAATACAATAATTGGAATACCATGGACAGCTAAAATGTTATACCCTGATAAATTCAAGGATATGGATTTAAATAAACTTACCAAAGAATTTTATTCAGAATTTTATCATGTGGACCTTACTGATAGTGATATTAATGTTTTGCTTAATAATCAACAATAAATTTATGGAGGTAGGTGTTTTAGAAATTGTCCGAATCAGAAAAGCCAAAGGTTTATTATGTGAGAGGGCCTGATGCACTTACAAGTCATGGACGTAATTCTTATACAGAATGGTATGTGGAAATGGCAGGAGGAACACTTGTAACAAAAGATTCAAAAGAAGAGATGATGACAAAACCAACTATGGAAGATATATTGAAATGGAATCCAGATGTTATTTTTATGGGGCGTGTTAACAATACAAAATTAATTTTGAATGATCCTAAATGGAGCAATGTTAAGGCAGTAAAAGATAATAGAGTTTATGTCAATCCTGACGGTGTGGCTGTCTGGGATTATGGAAGCGAGGGAGTCTTACTTCTAGAATTCATTGCTAAAACTCTTCACCCTGATCTTTTCAAGGATCTTGATATGAATAAAGAAGTTAAAGAATATTATTCAAAATTTTATCATTATAATTTGACTGACGATGAAGCTAATAGAATTTTAAAGCATCTACCTCCGGTATCATGATGCAAATATTAATAGAGGTAACAAGCTATGGAGAAAATTAGTCCAAGAATATCCATTAAAGATTTAATTGAGAAATATCCAATGGTAATAGATATTTTTAGAATGTGTGGGTTTAATTTAAAGAATCAGGATGATTTGCTAAATAAGTTTGGAGAAAGGACTATGCTCCAGACAGTCTTAAAGGTTAGAAAATTAAACATAAAGTCATTCATAGATATAGTTGAAAGTAAAATAAATGAAAAAGAAGTGATGAGCGATTTCTCCATTAAAACAATGGCTGAGGGGGATAACTTAAATTTATTAGGATATGTGCCAGTTCCTATAAAGCGTGCACTTAAAGAAAATTTGGATAAGCTAATTTATAGATATAAAGAGAAAAAGGGAAAAATTTTAAAATGTTATGTACCCTGCGGTCATAGTCAAGATCAGAGGTATTTGTCCATGTGGGAGGTAAAAGATATCAATGAGTTTCCAGATGTACTTATTACTTTTGGATTTGAAAGTTACTTTAACAGAGAGTTTTTTTATAATTTAGTTGAAAAAGGATATTTTAAATGTGCCTGGCATGGTGCTCATATAAATAAGGACTTTTCAGGAATAGAATGTGGGTATAATGAGGGTGGATATACAATGTATTCTGTTTCTCCATATATTTTACTTGTAGATAAAAAGAAGATTGGAAGTCTTGATGTGCCTAAAATATGGAGTGACTTATTCAAAGTGGAATACAAAAATAATATTATTGTTGAGGGAAGAAAAGATTTTATTTCTTCAACAATACTTCACTACATATATAAGGATTATGGAGAGGAAGGCATAAGAAAACTTGCTTCTAATGTGAAAGATGTTTGGGCTCCTGCTAAAATGGCAAGATCCGCGGGAACGCCAAATAGTGATGGTGCTGCAATTTATATAATGCCCTGGTTTTTTGCAAAATGCTGCAGCGGCAAGGATGATACTTTTATTGTATGGCCAGAGGATGGCGCTTTTATATATCCCTTATATATGTTGATAAAAAAATCAAAATGGGATGAACTTCATGAGATTGTGAAATTGATCACAGGAAAAGAATTTGGAGGTGAATGTGCAGAAGGCTGCTGTCCATCGCTAAATCCTTGTGTAGATAACGAACTCCCTAAAAATGCAAAATTCAAGTGGATTGGTTGGAATTATATTAAATCCAATGATATGTGCAAACTGAAGAACTATCTAAATTCTATTTTTGTTAACAGTATAAATTCAAATACCTTTTAAGAAATGAAAAGTAAGTGTTTAACTATTAGGAGAGAAGGGTATAAATATGTTTAAAAAATTAAAAACAAACAATTTAATTATATTATTAGTTATTGCATGCACGATTTTAGTTACAGGTCTTACAGGTTGTGAAAATAAGAGCTCATCTTCAAGTGTAAGTTCAAATAAACAATCACAAAGCACTAAAACTATTGTGGACATGGATGGAAATTCAGTTAAGGTTCCTGCGAAGGTTACTAAAGTTGCAACTTCTTGGCCTGGATTTTGCAATGCACTTTTTACAGTTAGTGGCAGAAATAATAAAATAGTTGCAACTTCTCCTTCTATTAAGAAAAGCTACCCTTGGGCTATTAAATTGTATCCACAACTTAAGAATATATCTTACCCATTTAATGGAGAAACAACTAATATTGAACAATTAGTAAAGTCTAAACCAGATGTAGCATTTTTACGTAAAGGCGACAGCATACAAAAAGTTAAAGAAGCAGGTATACCTGTAGTTATGATTGATTATAAGCATAATAGTATAGAAGATATAATAAATAGTGTTGTTATAACAGGTAAAGTGCTAGGAGAAAATGAATATAAAAAAGCAGAACAGTATAAAGATTATTTCAACAAAAATATAAGTAAAGTATCTTCTATAACATCTAAAATACCTGAAAATGAAAGACCTAAGGTAGTTTATCTATCTGTGCAAAATGAAAGTATTTCAGTATGGGGTAAAAATATGCCTCAAAATGAAACTATAAATATGGTAGGAGCAATAAATGAAGCAGCTAATGAAGTAGATGGATATAAAGAAGTTTCCATGGAGCAAATGCTTAAGTGGAACCCAGATGAGATAATAGTAGATGGAAATCTTAAAAAAAGTAAAGTAGTAAAAAATCCTTCATGGAATCAATTAAAGGCAGTAAAAGACAATAAAGTATTTGTAAGTCCTAGTGGTGTTTTTTCATGGGCAAGACTTGGAACAGAATCAGCACTGCAATTGTTATGGATGGCTAAGAACATATATCCACAAAAATTTGAAGATATTGATATTGCAAAGGAAACAAAATATTTTTATAAAAATTTCTTTGAATACGAATTAAAGGATAATGAGGTTAAAGAAATACTAAATTGTGAAAATCCAATTTAAACGAGTATTAAAAAGTATATTTGTGGAGTAGGTGAAAAAAGTGAGATTAATTACTGTTTCAGGTCCGCCTTCATCTGGGAAGACATCTGTAATTTTAAAAACTATACAGTATTTGAAGCTAAAAAAGTTAAATGTAGGTGTAATAAAATTTGATTGTCTTTCTACATTTGATGATATTCTATATAAAAAAGCAGATATTCCAGTGAAAGTAGGACTCTCTGGAAATTTATGTCCTGATCACTTCTATATAAGTAATATTAATGATTGTGTAAGTTGGGGATGTAAAAACAATTTGGATTTATTAATTAGTGAAAGCGCAGGATTATGTAACAGATGTTCGCCTCATATAAAAGGTGTCCTTGCCATATGTGTAATAGATAATCTCTCTGGAATAAATACACCTAAAAAAGTGGGCCCTATGCTAAAATTAGCTGACATTATAGTTATAACTAAAGGAGATATTGTATCTCAAGCAGAAAGAGAGGTATTTTATTTTAAGGTAAAGCAATCTAATCCAAAAGCTTCAATTTTTTGTGTGAATGGTATAACAGGGCAGGGAGCTTATGATTTAAGTGAGAGTTTAAAAAATGCTTCAGAGGTAGATAGCTTAGAAGGAAAAATGTTAAGGTTCACTATGCCTTCCGCACTTTGTCCTTATTGTGTAGGTGAAAGGAAGATAGGCAAAGATTATGAAAAGGGAAATGTAAAAAAAATGAATTTGGGGGATGCCATATAATGAAGGATAAAGTTATATCAATTCCTATAAAAGACTTAATAAAAGAAGACTCATATATAGAAGATTTTTTTACGTCAATTGGACTTAAAAATTATAATCATGAGTGCACATTAGAGCAAATAGTAGAAACACTTACAGATGAATTTATTGATGACTGCGGACTTGGTAGAGAAGAGATATTAAACCATTTTCAATTGTTTGTTGAGAAAATGGACGAGTTAAAGTTAAAATCAGAAAGTCATATTGAATATATAACTATTATAGGAGGACATGACAAGTCAGGCAAAAATGAAAATATGAGTATCACAGTAAAACCTGGAGAAATCATATCTTTAGTTGGACCCACAGGAGCTGGTAAAAGCAGATTATTAGCGGATATAGAATGTATTGCACAGAAGGATACTCAAACGGGTAGGCAGGTACTCATAAATGGGAAAGTACCTGAAACAGATAAAAGGTTTTCTATGGACAATAAGATAGTGGCACAGCTTTCTCAAAATATGAATTTTGTAATGGATTTAACGGTTAAGGAATTTATTACAATGCATGCAGAAAGCAGGATGATAGATAAAATAGAAGATACGGTTAAAGCAATAATTGAATGTGCCAATGAACTTGCCGGTGAAAAGTTTTCTTATGATGCACCGGTTACACAATTGAGTGGAGGTCAATCAAGGTCACTGATGGTTGCGGATACGGCACTATTAAGTATATCTCCTATAGTTTTAATTGATGAAATAGAAAACGCAGGTATTGATAGAGGAAAAGCAATAGAATTATTAGTGAAAAAAGAAAAAATAGTTTTTATGTCTACCCATGATCCTATATTGGCACTTATGGGCAATAAGAGAATTGTCATAAAAAATGGAGGAATAAATAAAATAATAGAAACTAATTATGCTGAACGAAAAAATCTTCAGCTGCTTAAAAAATTTGATATAAAAATGACAAAACTTAGAAATACAATACGCAGTGGAGAGGTTATTGATTTTGATGTAAGTGAATATTTATGTGGTTTATCAATGAATCTTACTTAGTGGGAAAAGCAGATATCTCAAATCTTAGATTTGATGATAGTCGCTTTCTCTTTAGAGTTTTGTTTATCCCACTAAGTTTAGATGAATTATCTAGGGGCGTAGCTACTGTTATCTCCCACTTTGATAGAAGTGGGAGTGTTACAGTAGGTAGCTATCAGATAAATTAAAAATGGAGGATAAGTTATGTGGGAGATATATGATGAGTTAATAGAATTAATACCTAAGGACTTGGTTATAAAGGATTTTGTAGCAGGATTAAACTGGTTTTTAGTAGAATCTGTTGGAACAGGGATGGCAATGACGCCTAAAGAGGGGAATTCTTATTTGCAGATGGCGGGTAATGTGGTTGGAATGAAAGTCTGTGAGATAGCAAAACTTATAAAATCTTGGAGCAATTATGAAGCAGCTTTAGGATTAGCAGCAATTAATTCTGTAATTAATACTCCTTACAATGTAGAAACATTTGGTGGCATTAAGATAAGTGAACAGCCTAATATTAATGACTTTGAGTACATGAAAGATAAAATAAAAGGAAAAAAGGTAGCCGTTATAGGACATTTCCCGGATCTTGAACCTTTGGCTGAGATATGTGAGCTTTCTATACTTGAAAGAATTCCACAAAAAGGAGATTTTCCAGATCCATCCTGTGAATATTTATTACCCCAGCAGGAATTTGTGTTTATAACAGGAACTACTTTAATAAATAAAACTTTACCGAGACTTCTGCAGCTTAGTAAAAATGCTTACGTTACAGTTGTAGGACCTAGTACACCTATGACTAAGTGCTTATATAAGTATGGTATTAATATGCTTGCAGGGACTGTAGTTACAGAACGTAATAAAGTATGGAAGTTAATTAGGGAAGGTGGTAGACATGAGTTTTTTAATAATGGGGCGCTCATGGTTAAAATACCTAAAGACAAAGTAAAATAAGGAAGTTGACAGTAAAAATGGGGGAGTAATTATGTGGGAGATATATAATGACCTTATTTCAAGAATACCAGAAAATATAAGGATAAAGAGATGTTTAATGGGAGTAAATTGGTTTTTAGTGGAGTCCGAGGGAATTGGCATGGCAATGAGACCATTAGAAGTGTATGGTAAGGTAAGTATTCCTGAGCATATAGCAGGAATGAAGGTTTGTGAAATAGCCAGGTATATAAAATCCTGGAACAATTACGAGGCTGCACTTGGATTAGCAGCAATAAATTCTGTAATAAATACTGAAAATAATGTTTCTAAAATTTATCCCGGTGATTTAAATGGACAACCTAATGAATCTTC
The DNA here is from genome assembly GCF_001675205.1 of Clostridium coskatii. Taxonomy (NCBI): domain Bacteria; kingdom Bacillati; phylum Bacillota; class Clostridia; order Eubacteriales; family Clostridiaceae; genus Clostridium; species Clostridium coskatii. Next base: position 102,962 of record NZ_LROR01000036.1, read on the forward strand.
ATTTATATTGTTAAAGGAACAAATAATAGGAAAAAATGTCACAGTAATTGGGCATTTCCCGAGAGTAGAAGCGCTTAGAAGAATATGTAAACTGTCAATACTAGAAAGAAAACCTGATGAGGGAGATTATCCTGATCCAGCCTGTGAGTATATTTTACCTTATCAGGATTATGTGTTTATAACAGGAACGACTATTATAAATAAAACTATTCCAAGACTTCTTGAATTGAGCAAAAATGCAAATGTAATATTAGTTGGACCAAGTGTTCCTATAACTGAAATGTTGTTTAGTTATGGGGTTGACTTATTAGCTGGTACAGTTATTGTTGAAAAGGAAAGAGCCTGGGATGTTATACAAGAAGGCAATCCAACAAAATTTTTTAAACGCGGTGCCAGAAGGGTTAATATAAGTTTTGAAGATTATAAAAATGTACAATGGAAAGATGAAGTTCAGTTAAGTAAGAAAGATATTTAAAGGAGAATCAAATTAAGATAGGATGTGAAAGTATAATGAAAAAAATAAGAAGAGCTAGAAATTTAATTGCAATTATTTTTGCAGCTGTGTTTTTGCTAGCAGGATGTGGACAAAGTAGCACAGATTCTACAAAGAGTAGTGAAAAATCACAGCAAAAAGTTATAACTGATGCTGCAGGGCAGAAAGTGAAAGTCCCTGCCAAAATTGATAAAATAGCCGATGCATGGCCGGCACACAATGAAATGGTAACTATGCTTGGAGCTGGAAATAAGATAGTTTCAACAATTTCTACTCCGCAATCTGTTCCTTGGCTTTATAAAGTAAATCCACAGATGAAAAGTGCAGTTACTGATTTTACAAATGAAAGTGTAAATACAGAAGAAGTTTTAAAGACAAAACCTGATATATTGTTTATGCCGATAAATTCTAAGACAGCAGGAAAGGTAAAGGAACTTGGAATTCCTACAGTACAACTAAATTTTACTGACTTTGACAGCATGAAAAAGACTGTTAAATTAACAGGAGAAATTTTTGGAGGGGATTCAGTAAAGAGAGCAGACAAATATATTTCTTATTTAGATAGCAAATTGAAAATGGTAACAGATGTAACATCCAAGATACCTGATTCACAAAAACCAAAGGTACTACATATAATATCTTTTTCACCACTTACGGTAGACGGAAAGAATACTATAATTGATTCATGGATAAAAGCAGCAGGTGGAATAAATGCAGCATCTGAAATAACTGGTAATATGAAAGTAACTTCTACAGAGCAAGTACTCAAATGGAATCCAGATGTTATAATACTTGGAAGTAATACTTTAACTGATGTGAAAAGTGCTATAAAGAATATAGACCAGTTAACTCAAAATTCAACTTGGAGCCAGATAAATGCTGTTAAGAATAGGAAGGTTTATATAAATCCAACAGGAGCATTTTTGTGGGACAGGTATGGCGCAGAAGAAGCATTACAGATACAATGGGCAGCAAAGACACTTCACCCTGATAAATTTAAAAATTTGGATATAGTTAAAGAAACTAGAAACTTTTATAAGACATTTCTGAATTATGATCTTACAGAGGAAGAGGCAAACAAAATTATAAATGATAAAAATCCTGATTAATTAATATATTATTTTATTAGACGCTGGGGGAATGGATAAAATCATTTAAATCATTAATTTGGCAAGGAGCAGAAGATAATCTACTCCTCACAAAATCTAAATAATTTAAACCATTTTTGTTTCTTTTGTTTCTTTCTCTCCTTTCGGCTAATATATTCAGATTGATTATTTTGAATTTGTTCAACTAATTCTTTAGTATTTGTAATAGAATCAAATAAAGAATTTTTATCGTTTAATATCTTAGATAAATTATCATTAATTAAAGAACTGCTTTTTTCAATATCGCTTTTAATGATGTTTGTATTGTTCTGCATAATATCTGAAACAGATTGTCTGATAATAGTTTCTATTTCAGGTTTTATCAAATTGGATATTGCTTGTGCTGCAAATTCTAAATCTTTTTGATTACTAAATAGGGAAGAATCATTATCTAAGAAATATTGTTTAATTTGTTGTGTTGTATAATGTTTTTCTTTGGATAAGTATTGAATCATTTTTAACTTGTTAATATCATCTTCAGTAAAATTTCTATATTTACAGTGATGATTGGAGTTTAAATAATCTTTGAAGGTCAGGCAGTAATTTCTAATTGCTTGAGTGCTGGTGTTTAATAATTTTGCAACATCTTTTGTCTTGTAAGTATTTATTTTGAAATCGCTTATGTTTATTGATTTGTTTTCCATAGTTACCACTCCTTTTACAATATTATACAATTAATTGGGAATATTATCAAGACAAATTTTAATTAATTAATTTATAATATAATATTTTAAGGATATTTTTTACTAAATTACAATATTTTATATTAGAGAGCAAGCATATCTCTATTTTTTCAGAAGGCGGCAATGCCTAAATTTAAAGAAAGGAATATAAGAATATGAAGAGTATACTGACTACTTGCCCTTATTGTGGAACAGGATGCACATTTTTTTTAAATGTAAGACAAGGAAAAATTGTTAGTGTAACCCCAAATAATGATGTAAATTCAGTAAACCAAGAGAAGCTTTGTTCAAAAGGGCGTTTTGGGTTTGATTTTGTACATCATAAAGATCGCCTAACTAATCCTTTGATCAGAAAAGAAGAAAAGCTAGCTGAAGTTACATGGGGAGAAGCAATTGGTTTTATTGCTTCTAAAATTAAAAAAACTGTAAAGAAATATGGATCTGACAGCATAGCAGCTTTTAGTTCCGCACGATGTACTAATGAAGAAAACTATCTTATGCAAAAATTAATGCGTGCAGTAATTGGTACTAATAACGTCGATCATTGTGCCCGCTTGTGACATGCTCCTACCGTGTCTGGTCTAGGCACAGCATTTGGCAGTGGAGCAATGACAAACTCAATACATGAACTTGATGAAATGGGGCCTAAAGATGCTATTTTTGCAATTGGTACAAATACCACAGAATGTCATCCTATAATTGGTATTAAAATGCTAAAAGCTAAAGAACGCGGTACTAAACTCGTAGTAGCTGATCCACGTAAAACTGATATGGCACTACATGCTGATATTTGGCTGCGGCATAAACCAGGTACAGACGTAGCACTTTTGAATGGAATGTCATATGTAATACTTACAGAAGGGCTGGCTGATGAAGTGTTTATTGCTGAAAGAACTGAGAACTTTGAGGCTTTCAAAGAGGTTGCACTGAGATTTAACCCAGAATATACGGCCAGCATAACTAAAGTTCCAGCGAAAAAGATAATAGAAGCGGCAAGAATTATTGCTAAGGCTGATGCTGCTGCTTTGTATTATACTATGGGTATTACGCAGCATACTACAGGTGTTGATAATGTACTATCTACAGCAAATATTATGATGCTTACTGGTAATATTGGTAAGCCTAAAGGAGGAGTTAACCCTCTGCGTGGTCAGAATAATGTACAAGGAGCATGTGATATGGGAGCTTTGCCTAATGTCTACACTGGTTATCAATCAGTAACTAATCCTGATGTGAAAGCGAAATTTGAAAAAGCATGGAATGCTCAGTTAAGCGATGAGGTTGGACTTAATATTCCATCTATCTTGAATGCAATTGAAAAAGATAAGGTCAAAATGCTGTATGTATTTGGCGAAAATCCAATGCGCAGTGACCCGGATATAAATCATGTGGAACATTGTTTAAAGCATTTGGATTTTTTAGTTGTTCAAGATATTTTCTTAACTGAAACAGCTGAAGTTGCTGATGTTGTTCTTCCGGGCGTATCCTATGCTGAAAAAGATGGAACTTTTAGTAGTACTGATCGTACAGTGCAGCGGATTCGTAAGGTTGTAGAACCAATAGGTAATAGTCTTCCAGATTGGCAAATACTCCGGGATATCATGAAGGCAATGGATTATACAGCAGATTATAGTTCTCCTGAAGATATATTTGATGAAATGAGATCTTTAACACCAAGTTATGCTGGTATTAGTTATAAACGGCTGGAGGATGGTGGCATTCCATGGCCATGTCCAAATGAGAATCATCCTGGGACACCTATTTTGCACGTTGGTAAGTTTTCCCGTGGTTTGGGTAAGTTTTCCCCAATTGAGTATAGAGAACCTGCTGAGCTTCCTGATAAAGAATACCCATTAATGCTGACTACTGGACGTATCGTTACTCACTATCATACAGGAACTATGACGAGACGCTGTTGGGGACTAAATGGTGTGGATCCAGAAGGATTTTTGGAAATTAACCCTGAGGATGCAAAAAGTCTTAATATTGAAGATGGTGATGAAATTAGTGTAACAACACGGCGTGGCTCATTAATTACAAAAGCACAAGTAACAACTAGGGTACCAGAGGGATTAACATTTATTACTTTCCATTTTACTGAGAGTCCAGCTAATATTTTGACTAATAGTGCCCCTGATCCTGTTACTGGAACACCTGAGTTTAAAGTTTGTTCGGTAAAAGTAAAAAAATTAGATTTTTCAGATTTCGGATGTCAAAAGCGTAAAATTTTCCGTAAGAAGAGTGGATACAAAGAAGCTTAAGAATCAAGGATTTTTTAATGTTGGTACATAGATATTTTCTCATTTTCTATTTTTATCCGATGGCTACCAGCCGTAATACCCCCATCGCACACAGCGAAAGCGACTATTACCAAATCAAAGATTTGGGATATCTGCTTTTCTTATAAAGTGGGGGATATTAGAACTCTTGAGCTTCAGCGATTTAGAGTTCTTATGCTGTGCATAACGGCTGCTACGCCCCTGGATAACGATTTTCCCTAAAGGATAACGCCTTCTAAGTGCTAAAGCACTAAGAATCCTGTTAATAAGTTTCAGATGGAGAAAAAAACTCCACCTGAAACCAAGAACTCTGTTTATTTCAGATAAAAAGTGAGGAAGTCCTATGATATAAATTTTAGTCCTTATGGGGCTAGAAAAATAAAAGCCTTAGAATTATCTTAAAGGCTAAAATAACTTATAAGGGGGTAATTGAATATGAAACTTAACTCTTTTGTAGTAGCTGATGCCCATAAATGTATTGGGTGTAAAGCTTGCGAACTTGCTTGTGCTGCTTCTCATTCTGATAATGATGGGAAGACAGTGGGAACAGTAGAGACTCCAATTATGCCGCGGCTTTTTCTTGTTAAAACCGCTGAAGTAACTGTTCCTATTCAATGTCGACAGTGCGAAGATGCTCCTTGTGCCAATGTTTGTCCGGTAAGGGCTATTAGCCAGGTTGACAATAAGATTGTGGTTGATACCGAAGCTTGTGTAGGATGTAAAACTTGCGTAATAGCTTGCCCATTTGGTGCAATGGATCTTGTACCTAAGTATAAAGATGGTCAACTAGTTACTCAAAATGTGCTTATGTCTGAAACGGATAATGGTTTAGTAAAAAAGGAAGTAATTGTGGCACATAAATGTGATTTGTGTATTGAACAGCCTGATGGCCCAGCTTGTGTTAGGGCATGTCCAGAGAAAGCGTTGCAACTTATTGTACCAAAACAAGTAAAAAAGAAACGAAATATAGAGGCAGTTGATAATCTTTGGGATGCAGTAAAAGGTGTTTTTGATTAGAAACTTAATCTAAAATAAGCTAGGAGGCGATTGTTTTGACAGTTAAAACTGAAGGTATTGTCAAAATTGATAAAGAGTTGTGTACAGGATGCAAACGATGTGCAGATGTTTGTCCTGTAGATGCTATAGAAGGTGAAAAAGGACAACCTCAAATAATTAATACTGAACGTTGTGTTTTGTGTGGTCAGTGTGTACAAATTTGCAGTGCTTATGCATCTGCATTTGATGAAGATATTACTCCCCGTGAGCAAAAGATAAAAGAACGTAATATGCTCCCCTCTGTTAAAGAGCCCTTATTTGCATCCTACTATACAGGACATGCCATAGAAGTAAAAGAGGCCTTAGCAAATTCTAAACTTTTTACTATGGTTCAATGTGCACCAGCAGTACGTGTAGCTATTGCTGAAGAATTTGGTATGCCACTTGGAAGTTTAACACCGGGTAAAATGGCAGCTGCACTAAGAGAGCTAGGTTTTGATCGAATTTATGATACTAATTTTGCTGCTGATCTTACTATTATGGAGGAAGGTAATGAGCTTATTAAAAGGGTTACTGAAGGTGGAGTACTGCCCATGTTCACTTCATGTTGTCCTGCTTGGGTAAAATTTATTGAACAGGATTACCCGGAACTTATTCCGCATCTGTCGTCTTGTAAATCTCCACAGCAAATGGAAGGTGCTCTGCTTAAGACATATGGTGCACAGATTGATGGTGTAAATGCTGGCAAGATTTATAGTGTTTCAGTTATGCCTTGCATTTGCAAAAAATTTGAATGTGAACGTCCTGAAATGAAAGATAGCGGATATCGGGATGTAGATGTTGCAATTACTACACGGGAACTTGCACAATTAATTAAGGATGCTGGCATTGATTTTAATGATTTGCCTGAAAAAGAATTTGACAAGCCACTTGGAACTTATTCTGGAGCAGGTACTATTTTTTGTGCTACTGGCGGTGTTATGGAAGCTGCCCTGCGTACGGCATATAAATTGATTACTAAGGAAGAGATTCCAGATGTCGATCTCAAATTCATAAGAGGCGGCGAAGGAGTAAGAAGTTCAGAGGTTAAAGTAGGAGATTTGACACTAAAAGTAGCAGTAGTTGCTGGTCTGAAAAATGTTATACCAGTTTTAGAAGCAATTAAAGCTGGAAAAGCAGATTTTCATTTCATTGAAGTGATGACTTGTCCAGTTGGATGTGTTAGTGGAGGCGGACAACCTAAGGTATTGATACCTGATGAAAAAGCTGATGCTTATACTAATCGTACATGCAGTACGTATGTACATGATGAAAATATGGAATATAGAAAATCACATGACAATCCTGAAATACAGAAAATTTATAAAGAATTCTTGGTAGAAGATAATATTCATCATTTGCTCCATACTACGTATACACCAAGGAGGTAAGTATATTGAATACTTTTGTCGTTGCAAATCCTAATAAATGCATTGGTTGTAAGTCTTGTGAAATTGCTTGTGCGGTTGCACATTTAGATATTAGTGTGGTTGCTGCAGGATCAATAGATGCACCTTTTTCACCTCGCATCAATCTAGTACGGGCAGAAAGGGCTACTATGCCAGTGCAATGTAGGCAATGTGATGATGCACCTTGTGCAAATGCATGTCCAGTAGGCGCAATTGTTCATAAGAAGAATAAAATTGTTGTAAAAACAGAATTGTGTATTGGATGTAAGGCATGTATGTTTGCTTGTCCGTTTGGTGCTATGGATATGGTTCCAAATTGTAAAAATGGCCGGAAGCAAAAACAGGGTTTAAGTGTGATTACTAAAGAAGGAAAGCAAAATAAGGAGAATATGGCAGCACATAAATGTGATTTGTGTGCAGGTAGGCCTGGAGGCCCAGCTTGTGTAGAAGTTTGTCCAGCTGATGCTTTCACCATAGTTAAGCCCGAAGTTATAAATCATACTATTAAAAATAGGCGTCGATCCAGTGCTTTAAAAATTATGAAAAAACAAAAATAAGATCGGTTTTGGAGAAATGTACCTAGATTTGTGTAAATCAAATCTAGGTACGTTGTTGTATGAGGAATATTTAAATTTGTTACAAATCATAATTAAGATTATACTATTAATAATAAGTACATGAGAAGAGGAGGAGTAAAATGGAATCTAAAAAATATAGTGTCCCCAATATGATTTTAATTGGTTCAACTGCTAGAAACAGTGGAAAAACTACTCTTGCTGTTTCAATAATAAATAAATATAAATTAAGTAGACCAGTGGTAGCACTAAAAATAACAACTATCCAGGAGAAGAATGGAAAATGTATACGTGGAGGAGAAGGTTGTGGAGTGTGTTCAAGCTTAAAAGGAAATTTTGAGATAACGGAAGAGTTAAATTCAGACAATAATAAGGATACATCTTTACTATTAGCTGCTGGAGCAGAGAATGTTTACTGGTTAAAAGCATTGAAGAATAACATATATGAAGGATTTCAGGCATTTAGTACTAAAATACCTGAAAATGTTCTTATAGTATGTGAATCGAATAGCTTACGAAAAGTTGTTAATCCAGGGGTCTTTATTATGATAAAAAATTCCAAAGACAGTCAAATGAAAAAGTCAGCAAGTGAAGTTATAGATCAAGCTGATATAACTATAGAAAATAACTTTAATAATGATTTTGAAAAAGTAATAAAAGAAATAGAGAATATAATTAATTGATCAAATTTAATTACATAAAAAATTCTATGTAACTGATTTCTAATGAAATTCTAATCTTTAACTAATTGTCTTCTAATTATTCCCCAGTAGTATATAGGCATAGAGAAGATTCATTATTAAAAAATAGTTATAGGGAGGAATTAAGATGACAATTTCAATTGAACAAATTGATTCATTAAGAAAAAGAGCAAATGTAAGCTATAAGGAGGCCAAAGAGGCACTTGAAAAATGTAATGGTGATTTGGTAGAAGCACTTTTGTATTTAGAGGAACAGAATAAAATCAAGCCAGAGCATGAAAGCATAAAGGGATCACCTTTTATTAAAAAAATTAAAAATATTATTTTAAAGGCTAACAAGATAAAATTTGTAATATCTAAAGATGATAAAACAATTTTAAATTTGCCTTCTACTCTAGCAGTTTTACTTTGTATATTTGCATTTCCTGTTGCAATAGCTGTTGTAGTCATTGCTTTAATTACAAGTTGTAAGATAAGATTTCATAAAGAAAGTGGAGAAGAATGCAGTATTAATAGTAAAATAGATAAAGTTACTGAAGCTATGAACAATGCCAAAGATAAAATAACAGAAGAGATTAAGAATGCATAAAATAAAACCTGCTTATGATTTTTCATAAAGCAGGTTTTATTTTTGTCTAGAATTTAGCTTATTATAAGGATTGTGAGTAATAAAAAAGGTATAATAAAATTAAAAAAGTACAGGAGGATAATATGGCCGGTGAAAAAATTCTTATTGTAGAAGATGAAGTGAAAATTGCAAGGTTTGTTGAGCTGGAACTTCAACATGAAGGATATATTGTAGATAAAGCTGTAGATGGAAGAGAGGGACTGGAAAAAGCTTTAAATGAACATTTTGATCTTATAATACTTGATGTAATGCTTCCTTCCCTAAATGGAATGGAAGTACTAAGGAGGTTAAGGCAGAACTCTGAGGTTCCTGTCATTATGCTTACTGCAAAAGATGAGATAATGGACAAAGTAATGGGACTTGATATTGGTGCAGATGATTACATTACAAAACCCTTTGCCATAGAAGAACTTCTTGCACGTATTCGTGTTACATTTAAGCATAAAAGGGTTACACCAGATAAATCTGGTATTATAGAAATAGGCAAGTTGAAACTTAATATAAGTAAATATCTTACTACATATAATGATGAAGTAGTAGAACTGACAAAAACAGAATTTGATCTATTAAAATATTTAATGGTAAACAAAAATATAGTACTTTCTAGGGAAAACATTCTTGAAAAAGTATGGGGATATGATTATACAGGGGATACTAATGTAGTAGACGTCTATATTCGTTATTTGAGAAGTAAAATAGATGATAGATTTAATCATAAATTTATTTATACCGTTCGAGGAGTGGGGTATCAATTAAAGGATGAATAAGATTAAACTTGTATTTAGAATAACAGTTAAAATCATAAAGATTTTGTTTTTACTATTAGAGCGTGCTTTGAAGATTTTACCTAAATATTTGAATAAGGCAGTTGAAAGTATAGAAAACAAACTTAGATTTTCCATTAGCTTTAAAATAACAGTAACCTATGTATTCACCTTTGTGATAATTTTTTTCTTCATTACTTTAGGTATAATTGGAAGCTTTAACTACTATATGCAAAATAGTAGAAAGGATAATTATATAGTAGTTCTTTTAGGAATTTTAGCAGTATGGAATATTATAGGATTAATTATAATCATAATAATTGGTTCAAAGGCCAGTAAAAAATTTTTATCTCCTGTGTATACTATGGCAGATACAGTGAAAAAGATATCCATTAACGCCCTGGATAAAAGACTGGATATTAAGGGATCAAAAAATGAACTTAAGGATTTAGCAAAAACTTTTAATGATATGATGGACAGAATTCAAAGTTCTATAGAGAAACAAAATCAATTTGTTTCTGACGCATCACATGAACTGAGAACACCTATTTCAGTAATCCAAGGATATGCTAATATGTTAGACCGCTGGGGAAAAGATGATAAAGACGTGCTTGAAGAATCCATTGATGCTATAAAAAGCGAATCTAAAAGCATGAAAGACTTGATTGAGAAACTTTTATTTCTTGCAAGGGGAGATAAAAATACTCAAAAAGTTGACAAAGAAAATTTCATGATGAATGAGATGATAGATGAAATAGTAAAAGAGACAAAATTAATTGATGATGTCCATAAAATAGAAAATGAGCATAATGATGAATTTAGCATTAATGCTGACAAAAAGCTCATAAAGGAAGCTATAAGAATTTTCATAGACAACAGTATCAAATATACCGAGAAAGGTGAATGTATAAAGATTGATTCCTATAAAAAAGAAAATGAAGCTATAATAACTATTGCAGATAATGGTACAGGAATTTCAAGGGAAGACTTGCCTCATATATTTGATAGATTTTATAGGGCTGATAAATCCAGAACTAAAAGTAGTGGAGGTACAGGCTTAGGTCTTTCAATTTCAAAGTGGATAATAGATAAACATAATGGCAAAATTCATGTTTGGAGTGAAATAAACATAGGTACTATAGTAAAAATCACTTTGCCAATATAAATTGAATGTTTTGTCGTATTGTTATATAATTTTATTAGGCTCATATTTTGGGAATATGGGCCTTTAGATTACAGAAAAAGAGGTAAATATTATGGAGATTACTAACTTTAATCCGCAGGATGTAATATTTGCACTAGATATAGGTACAAGAACCGTAATAGGTACTGCTGGAATAGTGAAGGATAAAAAATTTAATATAGTATCAGAACATTGCGTGGAACATGAGGAAAGGGCAATGATTGATGGGCAGATACATGATGTAGGTCTTGTGGCAAATGCAGTAAATGCTATAAAGAAAAAAATAGAAGAAGACCTAAACATGAAATTGGAAAATGCAGCAATAGCAGCAGCAGGAAGATTTTTAAGAACTGTATCTGTAAAAGAGGATATGAACATTGATTATGATAAGGAAATAGATAGGGATACCATAAGGAGTCTTGAGTTAACTGCGGTGAAGTCTGCGGAAAAGCAGGTAACTAAAAATACAAAGGGAAGATTGTATTGTGTAGGGTATAGTGTGAAAAGCTATTATCTAAATGGTTATCTTATAAGTAATCTATTGGCACATAAAGGAGAAAATATATCGGTAGAAGCTATAGCAACCTTTCTTCCAAGGTCTGTAGTAGACAGTTTGTATTCTGTTATGGAAAAAGTAGGTCTTCAGGTAGTAAGCTTGACTTTAGAGCCTATTGCAGCTATGGAAGCTGCAGTCCCACAAAATCTAAGACTCTTAAATTTAGCGCTAGTGGATGTAGGAGCAGGAACGTCGGATATAGCAATAAGTAGTAAGGATACTATAAGTGCTTATGGTATGGTATCCCAGGCAGGGGATGAAGTTACCGAAGTTATAGCACAAAATTATTTAGTCGATTTTAACACTGCGGAAAAGATAAAAAAACAGTGTAATGAAAATGAAACTATAAAGTATACAGATGTTTTAGGCATAGAAAATAAAATATCTTCTGAAGAAGTTATAAAGCTCATAAATCCTGTTGTTAATAAAATAGCAGATGAAATCGGAAATAAAATAGTTGAGCTAAATGGAGATAAACCGCCTAATGCAATTTTTCTTGTGGGTGGAGGAGCTCATACTCCGGAACTGAAGGAATTCTTAGCTAAAAAGTTGAACATGCCTCTCCAAAGAATTGCCATAAAGGGAAGAGAAGCGGTTACGGATTGTGTATGTCTTGACAATTCCCTTGGAAGTACAGGGGTTACTGTTTTAGGTATTGCACTTATTTCCATAAGAAGACTAGGACATGGATTTATTGATGTAATGTTAAATGGAAATGTAATAAGTCTTTTTAATTCTCATGGACATACTGTAATGGATGTAATGCTGCAAGCAGGAATAAATCCTAAATCATTAATAGGCAAAAACGGTAAAAATATAAGATTTACAGTAAATGGTATAAAAAGAGTAGCTTTTGGTACTTTAGCTTCCAATACCAAAATAACTGTAAATGGAATTGAAAAAAGTATGGATGAGGAAATTAAAGAGGGAGACGACATAGAAATAAAGTATGCAATTAATGGAAAAAATGCTGTACCTAAAGTAATAGACTACATACAAAAATCCTATTCTGTGAGCTTTTTTATAAATGATTTAATAGAAAATTTAGAACCTGCAGCATATATAAATGAAAATAGAGTAAAATTGGATAGTACCATAAATGAAGGAGATAATGTAAATATAATCTTACCAGAAACCATTTCTGACTATGAAAAATATTTTTCGACTGACAGTGGAGAGGAATTTGTATATTATTTAGGTGGAAACAAATTAGACAAAAAATATATTATAAATGAAGGGGACAGAATTTATAGAATAACTAAAGTAGAAGATGGAAAAGAAAAAAATTCTAAAGAAGAAAGACAGGAAAATTTAAGTTCAGAAGAAGTGGCTTTGGAAGCGGCGCCAAAGGAAGAAGATATAAGCAAAGATAAAGAGGATGAATTACGCAAATCTATTTTGGATGAAAAAAGTAAGGATACAAATGAAATAACTGTAGTTGCAAATGGAAAAACTGTAGTACTTACGGGGAAAAAGGATTATATATTTGTGGACATATTTAATCATATAGAATTTGATCTAACAAAAATTAAGGGAAAGCTGTATTTGCATTTAAATGGAAATAATGCAGGTTATTATGATAAGTTATCTGAAGGAGACATAATAGAATTAGGGTGGGAATAAGTATTGATACTAATATTGGAGGAACAAATATGCAGAGAAACTTTTTGAAAATGGCAGAATCTATGAAACAAGAATTGATTGAAACTAGAAGGGATTTTCATAGGCACCCAGAACTTGGATATGATTTAGAAAGAACTTCTGGCAAGGTAAAACAATTTTTAGATAAATGGGGTATAGAATATAAGAACACGGCCCGTACAGGAATATGTGCAATAATAAGAGGAAAAGGTACTAAAACTATAGGAATAAGAGCTGATATGGATGCACTTCCTTTAGAAGATAAAAAAGTTTGTGACTATTCTTCAGAGGTTAAGGGAAAAATGCATGCCTGCGGCCATGACGCACACACAACTATACTTCTTGGAGTTGCTAAAATCCTAAACTCTATAAAAGATGAATTAAGAGGAAATGTAAAATTGTTTTTTGAACCTGCAGAAGAAACTACAGGTGGAGCTAAGTTGATGATAGAAGATGGAGTACTTGAAGATCCAAAGGTTGATAGAGTAATAGGACTCCATGTAGAGGAAAATATAGAAGTGGGGAATATAGGACTTAAACTTGGAGTAGTGAATGCAGCTTCTAATCCTTTTGACATAAAAATTAAAGGAGTTGGATCTCATGGAGCAAGACCTCATATGGGAATTGACCCTGTGGTAATAGCAAGCCATGTAGTAATAGCACTTCAGGAAATTGTAAGTAGGGAACTTCCTCCTACAGATGCAGGAGTAATAACTATAGGATCAATTCATGGAGGTACAGCCCAAAATATAATACCAGATGAAGTCACAATATCAGGTATTATAAGAACTATGAAGACAGAGCATAGGGAATACGTAAAGAAAAGGCTTTGTGAAATAACAAATGGAGTAGTTAATTCTTTTAGGGGAAAATGTGAAATAGACATACAGGAGAGTTATCCTTGCCTTTATAATGACAATAGGGCAGCACAGGATATTTTAAATGTAGCATATGATGTTATAGGTAAAGATAAAGTAAAGATACTTGAGAAGCCAAGCATGGGCGTAGAAAGTTTTGCTTATTTTTCTATGGAAAGACCTTCTGCCTTTTATTATTTAGGATGCAGAAATGAAGAAAAACAAATAATACATCCTGCCCATGGAAATTTATTTGACGTAGATGAAGATTGTCTTCCTATCGGAGTTGCCATACAGTGCAAGGCAGCTTATGATTTTTTAAGATAGTACAGTATTTAAATGTACTTAGAGTTTTTATTGTAATGGGTATAAACTTTAAGTATATTTTTTATGTAGAAAAACAAGTATAAGGATGTAAGGTATTTTCTTTTAAATGCCTAAGTTAAAAATTATATTTCTATTTATTGATTTAGTTAATAATAGTAGTATATAATTAGGTGTTGTCCATATAAGATAGTAAATAATACAATTTGCTAAATAACAAAGAACTTTAAACTTTTTAAAAACTTTGCAATATAGAATTCTTAAATTACTAATTGCAGATATATAAGAGAGTTGTTAATTTTAAGACTTAGGAGAGATTGATATGAAATTGGAGATAGGAAAGAACGAAGCTGGTCAAAGATTAGATAAATTTTCAAGAAAATGGCTTCAGGATGTGCCACTTAGTGGTATATATAGAGCTATAAGAAAAGGTGATATTAAAGTAAATGGGAAAAAAGCTAAAGAAAAATATTTCCTTTTGGAAGGAGATATAGTAAATGCAGAATACATAACTTCTAAGGAAACGAAATCTAAATTTGAAAGAATAGACAATGCTTTCTTAAAGATAATTTATGAAGATAAAAATATGCTTTTGGTAGAAAAATGGCCTGGAGTTTTGGTGCATTCAGATAAAAATTCCAAGGATGCTACTTTAACTGATTATGTACTTTCACATTTGTATGATAGGGGAGAATTTAATCCAGAAGAAGAGGTTACTTTTACTCCATCACCTTGTAATAGATTAGACAGGAATACTTCTGGTATAGTTATTTATGGAAAAAATTATGAATCATTGAAGTTATTGAATGAGATGATAAGGGAAAGAAGCATAAAGAAGTATTATATAGCTCTTGTAATTGGAAAAATAAAAGATGGAGTTTATGAAGGTTACATAAAAAAAGATAGAACAAATAACAAATCCAGTGTAAGCAATACACCGGAAAAAGATTCAAAAAAGATATCTATGAGAGTAAAAAATGTTAACACCTGCGGCATATATTCACTGATACAACTTGAGCTAATTACGGGTAGAAGTCATCAGTTGAGGGCTCACCTAGCATATTTAGGAAATGCAATAGTAGGAGACAGTAAATATGGTGTTTCAAATATAAATAGTTTTTTCTATAATAAATATGGTTTGGATTATCAATACTTATATGCATATAAGTTAAACTTTAGGAGCTGTCCTGAAGAACTTAATTATATGGAAAACAAGACCATAACAGAGGGACTTCCACCTATATTAAAGAAGATAAAAAAGGATATATTTAATAAATTCTAATATTTTAGGATATTAATAGTTTTTGATAGGGAGTTTTAAATTATGAAAGAGCAGTCAACAACTAAAGGTTTTGCCATACTTTCTATGGCAGGGATGGCCGTAAAAATATTATCTGTTATATATATACCACTTATGATGAAAATAATAGGTGAAGAGGGTTATGGATTGTATGGTGCATCTTATCAGGTATATGCCTTTGTTTTCGTACTTACGAATGCAGGTATACCTGTAGCTATATCAAAGCTTATATCTGAATTGAATGCAGTAGGTAATTATAGAGATGCAGTAAGGGGATTTAAAATAGCTAGATTTATTCTGGTCATTTTGGGAATAGTAATGGCATCTTTTCTAATTATATTTTCAGGGCCTTTAGCTAGTATAACAAAATATAACAAGGCGTATTTATCGCTTTTAACTTTGGCACCAGCTATATTTTTCACTTCCATTGCTTCTGCCTATAGGGGATATTTTCAAGGAAGGGCAAACATGACACCTACAGCAGTATCACAGGTTATAGAACAAATAGTAAATACCATATTTGCACTTGTATTTGCAGCCTATTTAATGAGATATGGAGTAGAAGTAGGTTGTACTGGAGGACCTATTGGAACTTCTTTTGGAGCTCTCGCTTCTGCTACATTTTTGATATACTGTTATGAAAAAAATAAAAAAATAAAGCTTCCTCAAAATTATGTGGAAGTAAGTAGGACAAGACTCACCACATCACAGCTTGTAAAAAAAATTATAAAATATGGAGTTCCTATAACTTTATGTGTAGGAATGACCTATGCTGGAAGTATAGTGGATTTAACCAATACTAAAACAAGGCTTATGGTCGGAGGAATAAGTGATACCAATGCTACTATACTTTATGGATATTTAAACAAATATCAGCAGCTTTTGAATGTTCCTATTGCTATAATATCTTCGCTTTCCGCAGCAATACTTCCAGCAATATCAGCAGCTTTTGCAGTTAAGGATAGAAAAAGGGTAAAAGATAAGATAAACTACTCTTTCAGACTTTGTTTCTTAATTGCGATACCTTGTGCAGTTGGATTTTCTGTTTTAAGTGGTCATATATACGAGCTTTTAAAGTTTGGAAAAGCATATTATATTATGGAATGTGGTTCTATAGTGCTTGTACTTATGTCAATAATGCAAATACAAACAACCATTTTGCAAAGTGTTGGAAAGCTGTTTACTGCTACCTTTTATTCTGTAATAGGTATAGTAGTCAAAATATGTATAAATTATGTTCTTATTGCAATCCCTAATATAAATATATTAGGGGCAATAGTAGGAAGTATAGTGGGATTTGTCATACCTATAATATTAAACCATATAATTATTAGAAAATCTTTAAATGCAAAAGTTAGTCTTATAAGACATGCTGTTAAACCAGCAATTGCTTCTGTAATGATGGGAATAGTTGTAGTTGCTTCTTCGTTTGCCATGGATTTTATATTTGGATTTATAAAGATTGCGTATATCCCAAATGCTATTTCTACAATAGTATCTGTTTTAGTAGGAATAATTACATATGTTTTTACTATGGCACTAATTGGCGGCATAAGAAAAAGGGATATGGAATTGCTGCCTGGTACAGTACGAAAATTAATACCAGGCTTTATATTGAGAAAAGTAAAATAAGATAGTATAAATAGAAAATTGAAATATTTTTTTAAAAAACTTGCATTACAAAATAAAATATGATAAAATTAGTCTTATTAAAATGCTAATAACTTATAACATGATTAGTATTTTACAGCAATATATCAAGTTTGATAATTAAATAACTATAATTCAAGGAAATTTTAAAATGCATTTCTGGGGGTCAGGGAAATGCATTTTTATTCAAAAAAATTTAGACGGGGGCTGAAAACATGAAATATAATTTAGGATTCCCTTCAAAACAAGGATTATATGATCCTGATTATGAAAAGGATTCTTGTGGGGTAGGATTTATAGCCAGTATAAAAGGTGAAAAAACTCATGATATTGTAAAAAAAGGTGTTAAAATTTTAGTTAACTTAACTCACAGAGGAGCAGTAGGAGCTGATACTAAAACAGGAGATGGTGCAGGTATACTTGTCCAAATTCCAGATGAATTTTTTAGAATAAATTGTGACAATTTAGGAATAGAATTACCTGAACCAGGTGAATATGCTGTAGGTATGGTGTTTTTTCCAAAAGAAACTGCAATAAGGCTGCAGTGTGAGGGAATACTCGAAAGGGCAGCAGAAGAAGAAGGACAGAAAATTTTAGGCTGGAGAGATGTACCTACAGATAATAGAAGTATTGGTGAAACAGCTAAGGGTACTGAACCTATTATAAGACAGATATTTATAGGTAAAAATGCACAAAATCAAACTGATTTTGAAAGAAAACTTTATATAATCAGAAAAAAAGTTGAAAATGAAGTTAAAAAAACTCTTGAAAGTGCAGCAAAGTCTTTTTATGTATGCAGCCTTTCAAGTAAAACTATAGTTTATAAAGGATTATTATTGGCAGATCAAATAAAGAAATTTTATATTGATTTAAATGATATAAACTTTAAAAGTGCCATTGCACTAGTACATCAAAGGTACAGCACAAATACTTTCCCAACTTGGGATTTAGCACAACCTTTTAGGTTTCTTGGACATAATGGTGAGATAAATACTATAAGAGGAAATAGAAACTGGATGAGATCACGTGAAGGTGTACTGAAATCTGAGGCTTTCGGAAAGGATATTAAGAAGCTCTTCCCAATAATAAGTGAAGGTGGAAGTGACTCTGCATCTCTTGATAATGTATTGGAGCTATTATATGAAGATGGAAAATCCCTACCACATGCACTTATGCTTCTCATACCGGAAGCGTGGGAAGGAAATAAATATATGGAAGAATACAAAAGGGCTTTTTATGAGTACCACGGTTCTCTTGTAGAACCTTGGGATGGACCTGCTGCGGTTGCATTTTCTGATGGTGTACAAGTTGGTGCTACCCTTGATAGAAATGGATTAAGGCCTTTAAGATATATGATAACTAAAAATGGTCTTGTAGTACTTGCATCAGAAACAGGAGTGTTAGAATTTAAAGATGAAGATATAGAGGAAAAGGGAAAACTAAAACCAGGCAAAATGTTCTTGGTTGATACTGCCCAGGGAAGAATAATAGATGATGAAGAATTAAAAAGAGATATATGCAAGAGTAAGCCTTATGAAGAAATGCTTCCTAAATTAAAATTTACTCTTGATATGTTTAATGCAGTTAGGACGAGAGAAGAAATACCACCTGTAGTATTAAAAGAAAAACAACAGGCTTTTGGTTACTCTCTTGAAGATTTGAGCAAAATAATAGGACCTATGGCAAGGGATGGTAAAGAGCCTGTGGGGTCTATGGGAAATGATACCCCTCTTGCAGTGCTTTCAAATAAAAATCAATTACTTTTTGCGTATTTCAAACAACTTTTTGCCCAGGTAACCAATCCACCTATAGATTCTATAAGAGAAAGATTAGTAATGTCTCTTGCAAATTATATAGGTTCTACTCAGGCTAATATATTAAATGGTAAAGATGGGGAAATCTCAAATGATCCTTTTATAGAGATAAAGAGTCCTACATTGACTAATGAAGAAATATCAAAAATCAAAAGCTTGAGAGATAAAAATTTTAAAACTACTACTATTCCTATTACATTTAAATGTGATACGGGAGTAGAAGGTTTTAAGGAAGCTCTTGAAAAAATTTGTGAGAGGGCTTCAAAGAGAATAAAAGAAGGATACAATATATTAGTTTTAAGTGATAAAAATGTTGATTCTTATGAGGCTGCAATACCAAGTTTACTTGCTGTTTCAGCAGTTCAGCACCATTTAATTAGAGAAAAAACACGTACAAAGGTTTCAATTATTGTAGAGACTGGAGAAGCAAGAGAAACTACACATTTTGCACTTTTAATAAGCTATGGTGCTTCTGCAGTTAACCCTTATCTTGTATATCAAACTATAGATGAAATGATAAAGGAAAAGGATATAGTTGGGATTAAACCAGAAGAAGCAAAGAAAAATTATATTAAAGCTATAAATCAAGGAATACTTAAAATACTTTCTAAAATGGGTATATCCACGCTGCAAAGTTATCATGGTGCGCAAATATTTGAAGCAATAGGTCTTGATTCAGAATTTGTGAATAAATATTTTGAGGGTACGTCATCTAGAATAGGCGGTATAGGTATTGATGTAGTTGCAAAGGAAGTACTTGCAAGACATAAAAATGCTTTTAATAAAATAAGAAAACCTATTTCTGAGCTCAATGTAGGTGGTAACTATTCCTGGAGAAAAGGAGGAGAGTTTCATCTCTTTAATCCTGAAACTATATACAAACTTCAAGTTGCAGCAAGAACTAATGAATATGGTATGTATAAGCAGTATGCTAAAGTAATAAATGAACAAGATAAAAATTTATGTACAATAAGAGGCTTGTTTCAATTTAAAAAGGGAAATGAAATACCTATAGAAGAAGTTGAACCAGTAAGTGAAATTCTTAAAAGATTCTGTACAGGAGCTATGTCCTTTGGTTCTATAAGCAAAGAAGCTCATGAAACTATAGCTATAGCTATGAATAGAATAGGTGGAAGGAGTAATACTGGAGAAGGTGGAGAAGATCCTGATAGATATGTACTAGATCCAAATGGTGACTCCAGAAGAAGTGCCATAAAACAGGTGGCATCAGCACGTTTTGGTGTAACTACAGAATATTTGGCAAATGCAGATGAAATTCAGATAAAGATAGCACAAGGTGCAAAACCAGGAGAAGGTGGACAACTTCCAGGTAGGAAGGTTAATAAGTATATTGCTAAAATAAGGTATTCAACACCAGGCATAGACCTTATCTCACCACCACCTCACCATGATATATATTCAATAGAGGATTTAGCTCAATTAATATATGATTTAAAAAATGTAAATCCTAGTGCAGCTATAAGTGTAAAACTTGTGTCTGAAGTAGGAGTAGGAACAATTGCTGCTGGAGTTGCAAAGGCTCATGCAGATTTAATACTTATAAGTGGTCATGATGGAGGTACAGGGGCATCACCTATGTCATCTGTAAAAAATGCAGGAATACCTTGGGAACTTGGATTGTCTGAGACACAACAAGTACTACTGTTAAATGACCTGCGAAGCAGAGTTAGAATTCAAACAGATGGACAGCTAAAGACAGGTAGAGATGTTGCAATTGCAGCACTTCTTGGAGCTGAAGAATTTGGTTTTGCAACTACTGCTCTTGTAGTAATGGGATGTACTATGCTTAGAAAATGTCATTTAAATACTTGTGATATGGGAATAGCTACCCAGGATCCTGAATTAAGAAAGAATTTTAAAGGAAAACCAGAGCATATAATAAATTTCCTTACTTTTATCGCGCAGGAAGTTAGAGAATATATGGCAAAACTTGGTTTTAAAACAATGAATGAAATGGTTGGAAGAGTAGATATGCTTGAGACAAAAAAGGCTATTACTCATTGGAAAGCTAAAGGTTTGGATTTGTCTGCTATACTTTATAAACCATATATGCCAAAGAGAATCAAATCCTACTGTGTAATACCGCAGGATCATGGACTTGATAAGGCAATAGATTATAAACTCATCCAAATGACACAAAAGGCAGTACAGGATAAGATAAAAGTTACTGCAAATTTAGAGATAAAAAATGTAAATCGTTCTGTGGGAACAATGCTAAGTGGAACAATTGCAAAGAAATATGGTGCCAAGGGACTTCCAGAAGATACTATAGTGTTAAATTTTAAGGGATCAGCAGGACAGAGTTTTGGAGCCTTTGGAATAAATGGACTTACTCTACTTCTTGAAGGAGATGCCAATGATTATGTTGGAAAAGGTCTCTCTGGTGCTAAAATAGTTATAAAAACTCCTGAGAAGGCAACCTTTGTTGCAGAAAAGAATATCATAGCAGGTAATACTATTTTATATGGAGCTACATCAGGAAAGGTATTTGTAAATGGTACTGTAGGAGAAAGATTTGCAGTAAGAAACAGTGGTGCTATAGCTGTAGCTGAAGGTGTAGGAGACCACTGCTGTGAATATATGACTGGCGGAAGAGTAGTTATTATAGGACAAACAGGAAGAAACTTTGCAGCTGGTATGAGCGGCGGTATAGCTTATGTACTTGATGAAGATGATTCTTTTGATAGAAAATGCAACATGGAAATGGTTGAAATTGCACAAATGGCAGATGAGGATGATGTAAATACAGTATATAGTTTAATACAGGAACATTATAAATATACAGATAGTGCAAAAGCTAAAAAAATTCTTGAAAAATGGGATGTATATAAAACCAAGTTTAAGAGGGTAATACCTACTGCGTATAAACTTATACTGGAACAAACCAAATTAGAAGCAGCTGCTGCTTCTAATATGTAGGAGGTATCACTATGGGAAAAATAACTGGTTTTAAAGAATATAAAAGAGAAAATCCAAAAGAACGTCCGGTAGAGGAAAGAATCAAAGATTATAAGGAAGTATACTATAAACTTCCTAAGGATAAATTGAATGTACAGGCAGCAAGATGCATGAATTGTGGAACTCCTTTTTGTAATTGGGGATGTCCTCTTGAAAATCTAATTCCGGATTGGAATGATTTTGTATATAAGAATGAATGGCACAAGGCGTTTGAAAGACTTTCATTAACTAACACTTTCCCTGAATTTACAGGAAGAATATGTCCTGCTCTCTGTGAAGGCTCTTGTACACTTGGAGTAAATAGAGAACCTGTTTCTGTAAGGCAGCTAGAACTTAATATAATCGAAAAGGCTTTTGAAGAAGGATGGATAAAACCTAATCCACCAAAAGTTAGAACTGGAAAAAGGGTAGCTATAGTAGGTTCAGGACCATCTGGACTTTCAACTGCTGCAGAGCTCAATTCTGTAGGTCATACTGTTACTGTTTTTGAAAGAGCAGATGAAGTTGGTGGACTTTTAAGATATGGTATTCCTGATTTTAAACTTGAAAAACATGTAGTTGACAGAAGAGTAAATATTATGAAAGAAGAAGGAATAATATTTAAAACAAACATAAATGTAGGAGTAAATTACGATGTAAATGAACTTTTAAGTAATTTTGATGCTGTTGTTTTAACAGGAGGTTCTACTATTCCAAGAGACCTTAAAGTGGAAGGAAGAGAACTTAAAGGCACTTATTTTGCAGTAGATTTTCTAAGGCAGCAAAATAAAAGAGTTTCTGGTAAGAAAATTACAGAAGAAGAGATAAATGCCAAAGGAAAGATAGTCGTTGTTATCGGTGGAGGAGATACAGGTTCCGATTGTATTGGTACTTCTATAAGGCAGGGAGCTAAAAAGGTTTATCAATATGAGGTTATGCCAAAGCCACCTGAAAATCGTGATAAAACAATGCCGTGGCCTGTTTTCCCAAAAACTTTGAAAACTACTACTTCCCATGAAGAGGGATGTATACGTGAATGGTGTATAAACACCAAAAAGCTTGTAGGAGAAAAAGGTGTATTGAAATCACTTAAAGGTGTAAAGGTTAAGTGGGAAGATAACAATGGTAAGAGACAAATGGTAGAAGTACCAGGTACAGAATTTGAACAACCAGTTGATTTGATACTTTTAGCTATGGGATTTTTGCATCCTCAGCATGAAGGATTGCTTGACAGCCTAGGTGTAGAATATGATGCTAGAGGTAATGTGGTAACGGATGTGAATTATATGACTGCAAAAGAAGGGGTATTTGCAGCAGGAGATATGAGACGTGGACAATCTCTTGTAGTTTGGTCACTAAATGATGGTAGAAGAGTGGCAAAGAATGTTGATAAATATTTAATGGGAGAAACATCTCTCAGAGGATAATTTTTAATAATTGAAAATTAGGAGTTAAGAATTAATAGTTATGATGAATTTTTTCCCGTTAACACTTAAGAAAATCTAGTGCAGAGTGCTATTGAAGCAAAACTTCAATAGCACTCTTTAAATTTTTCATTATTGTAAAAATATTTGAAGTATAAGTTTATTTTTATGTTAGAAAGCCTATGAGATGATTCTAATTGAAATTTGCCATTATATGATTTGGTGTATTTAAATAACTTGTAAAAATAAAAGTTTTGCTCGACAATTGAATAAAATTGGCCACTTGAAATAAGAACATCCAATAAATAATTCACATGTATTGAAAAAGCATAGAAAACGGTATACAATAATCATATTAGATAGGTTGTGTTAAAAAAATAAATAGTATAATATAATATTTGTATATTTAAAATATTGAAATTGAGAAATTTAGATTACTCTCTATAAAGGGGGTTATTAAAGATAGCAGTCATTTAACTGACTATAAATTTATTATACGAGGAGGAATACAGATGGAACTTAACAAAAAAGTTGATGAAATGAAAAAAGAGTTGATTAAGGCAACTCAAGAGGTAGTTAGAATTAAAAGTACTCTAGATGAAGAAAAGCCAGGTATGCCTTTTGGTGAAGGCCCAGCAAAAGCACTTGAAAAGGCTCTTGAAATTGCAGCTGAACTTGGATTTCATACATATAAAGAAGAAGAAGGATATTACGGATATGCAGAATACGGTGAAGGGGAAGATTATGTAGCAGTTCTGGGACATATGGATGTAGTGCCAGAAGGAGATAATTGGATTTATCCACCTTATGGAGCAGAAATACATGAAGATAAGATTTTTGGCAGAGGTACATTAGATGATAAAGGAGCAACAATGGCAGCACTCTTTGGATTAAAGGCTATAAAGGATCTTAAAATGCCGCTTTCAAAAAAAGTAAGGGTTATTTTTGGAACAAATGAAGAGACGGGAAGCTCTGAAATGCATGTTTATAATAAGAAAGAAAAGGCTCCAGTATCTGGATTTACACCAGATGCCATGTATCCACTTATAAATGCTGAAAAGGGTATAAGAAGATTTCATGTTGTTAAAAAATTGACTTCTTGCAATTGTGGAATTGCAATTAAATCATTAAAAGGTGGAATAAGACCTAACATGGTTCCTGATAAATGTGAAACTGTAATATCTATAAAAAATACAGAAGATATGCTTAAAGCAGTAAAGGAATTTGCAGATAAAAAGGGATATAATATGAAAACTGAAATTGTAAATGGAGATGTAGTTTTACACACATTTGGAGTAGGAGCTCATGGAAGTATGCCTGAATTGGGTAAAAATGCTGTAATGCAGACTTTTGACTTTTTAGGAACTATTGCAAAAGGATCTTGTCCTCTTGCAGACTATATAAATTTCTTTAATAAATATGTTGGATTTGAAACAGAAGGTACTTCACTTGGAATAGCCTGTGAGGATAAACCATCAGGAAAATTATCATTAAATGTAGGGGTTGCTGAAATCAATGAAGAGACGGCTGATTTGTGGTTAGATATGAGATATCCTGTTACAAAGAAAGGTGAAGAAATCATGGATACCCTTTCTAAGAAATTTGCAGAGTGTGGTGCCAAAATAGAAAGAGTAGAAGCTGATGAACCTCTTTATTTCGCAGAAGATAGTGAGTTAGTTAAAACTCTTCTTAAAGTTTATAATAATGAGACTGGCCAGGAGGGAAAAGCTTATGGAATAGGCGGAGGAACTTATGCTAAGGAGCTTCCGAATATAATTGGATTTGGACCAATATTCCCTGGAAAACCAGACCTTGATCATCAGGCTAATGAATATATTGAAATTGGGGATCTAGTAATGAATGCTAAAATATATGCCCATGCAATATATGAACTTGCAAAATAATTTTACAATTTATAAGATGAAATAGCACGAGTAATTCGTGCTATTTTTATGATATAATACATGTTAATATTTAGAAGTGGAGAAAAGTATGAATCTAACAATAATTACTGTAGGAAAATTGAAAGAAAAGTACCTAAAAGATGCAGTAGAGGAGTATTCGAAAAGACTGTCTAGGTATTGCAAAATCAATATAGTGGAAGTTCAGGATGAAAAGACTCCAGAAAATGCTTCTAAAAAGGATGAAGATATTATAAGGGAAAAAGAAGGAGCAAGAATATCAAAGTATATAAATGATAGTATGTATGTAGTGGCAATGGATCTAAAGGGAAATACTAAGACTTCTGAGCAGTTTTCTGATTTTATTGGAAATTTAGGACTTCAGGGCAGGAGCAATATTGCTTTTATAATAGGTGGTTCTCTAGGTATTTCCAGGGAAATTTTACAAAGAGCTGATTACAAGCTGTGTTTTTCCAAGATGACTTTTCCACATCAGCTCTTTAGGGTAATGCTTTTGGAGCAGATATACAGGGGATTTAAGATAATGAAAGGTGAACCTTACCACAAATGACCTAGATTTTTTGTGGAAAATGTTGATATAAGCGGGTTAAGAGAGTACATATACAAAATATAATTAAAATAATTATTACTATAGGGTAGATTTTAGAAGAGGATTATAATTAATTTTATAGAATACTATAAATTATACGCAATTAATGGAGTACAAAAGGAAATGGATGCTAATGTTTTTATTATTTTATTAAAGTATATGGCAATAAGTGTTTTGTTTTCTATTATCATAGTCCTTGTAGTAATCAATTTATATCCACTTTTATTTTATAAGTCTCCTGAAACAAAATTGAAAAGGGATAGATATGATGTGATAATTATTTTAGGATTTCCTGCATTACAGGACGGGAAACCTTCCCCTATAATGAGAGAGAGAGTTATAAAAGCAGTTGAATTATTTAATAAGGGATACGCTAATAACATTATATGTTCGGGTGGAGGAGTTTATAATAAATATATTGAAGCAGATATTATGGCTAATTTCGCAGAATCATTAGGTATTCCCAATAGTTGTTTGATTAGAGAGGATAAATCAAGAAACACATATCAAAATATACAAAATTCAATAAAGATAATGGAAGATAAAAAATGGTCATCAGCAATGATAGTAACTTCTCCCTGGCATTTAAGACGTTCTAACTATTTTTTATCAAAATTCAATATTACATATCAAATGGAGAAGTCTGACTATCCAAGAGAATTCTCTTATATTTATATTATTGCTATGTATATGTGGGAAAATTATGTAATGATCAAAACTAAAATAAAAAGGCACTAATACTATACTATTCCTAAGATTCTTATATTGTAAATTAAGAATTATTTGTATAGTATAAAGAAATGATTATGGAAGCTAATAAAGGAAATGATTTTAGAACATTTAATAACATTCGAGATGCTGAGAGTTGGATTTCAAAGTTATCTGATGACTGCCATTTGTAACATTTCATAAGCTGGTCATTCTAATGTTAATGATGTAAATAAGATAATAGTATGGTTAAATTTGAATAGTTAGTGATGTATAATTAGTATAGTTTAATATAAATGATAATTTAATAATATAACTAAGTAATGGAGGAGAAACAAGCCCAGATTGATATGGAGGAGATTCTCCTTTTTATTTTGTTTTAATTAAGAAATCTGAGAATAAATCCTTTAAAAATTTATATATGGATATCAATTATACAGAATATAAAAAGCAAATAATTATAGTATTTATATAAGCATTAGGAGATTAAATAAAATTTAATGTAAAGAATATTGACATGGAAGAAATAATATTATATTATAATATTACTTCCAAGGAAGAAATATTGGATAGTGTAAAGTGAGCTATGAAAAAAATAACTCCAAAAAATATGCTTGTAAGAGCTTAGGTGATTGTGAATTTTTTCTAAAATAAGGTTTGATTGTTAGAACCGCCACCCTTGACTGCATGATAAA